>NZ_PCZF01000009.1:0-55861 GCF_002554115.1 Lactobacillus sp. UMNPBX4 | reverse complement strand
ACCCGTGGTCTAGACTTTCACTAGACTAGATGAAATGTCATGCCCGACACACAAGCATAAAATAAGACTCCTGAAATATCAGGGGTCTTATTTTTATTTAGCACGACTTGGAATTTCAATAGTTGTCTTAGCAATAATGTGATCTTTCACTTTGGCTAAAAATTCATTTAGATAATAACCATCTTTTAATTCCAATTCATCATCCAAGGCATAGACTGTTAATGAATAATTATGCGTCTTATCTGATGGCATAGGACCTGTGTAGCCCAATACCGGTCCTGAATCTTTGGGCAAAAACTTACTAATATTGCTGTTATAACCTTGAACAAAATCAATATTTTGATGATGTTGACTAATATCAGCGGGAATATCTTTGACTGGCAAGTTTGCAGCTAACCAATGAATCCAAGTAAAACCACAAACTGGAACTGAATCATAATCATAAAAACAAACTGCTAAGTTTTTTTGCATCTTTAGGCACGTCAGAAACAAAAATGGGAAAAGAGCGGCTAGGCTTACCTTCAATTTTTTGATCTGCAGGTGCGAATTTGCTATAACGATCAAATAAGTAACCGTTCATTGTTGGTACTTCAATTTTCATATTATCACCTCATGTTCATTATATTAGTCCTTAACTCAAAAAGGTTATCAAAAGCAGATTAAAAGAGCCAGAAAAATCTGACTCTTTTTTGCTATTCAACTTTATTAATCCGCATGTCTCCACTTCTTGTCTGTTAAGATACGTGCGGCAAGCAGCCCAAAAGGAAGTGCAATGACAATCATCAATGCTTCAGTAATCCAGTAAGCACCGATGTTAATGTTAGTAATACCGAAGTTGAACACTGCGCGGTACATATATAGTCCTGGCACCATAATTACGATTGAAGGAACAGTAATCGCAATTCGTGGGAAACCAACTTTTTGTCTAACAATACTTGCCAAAAGCCCGGAAACAAGAGCTCCAATAAAGGCTGCTAAAGCCGGTGCCATATGAGCGTAATCAACTAGACTCAGTCGTAAAGTATTAGCCATCGCACCCATAATTGCGGCAGTTGCGGCCATATTCGGACGACTATTAAACATAATTGAGAAGCCAAATACCCCGCAGAAGCTGGCAATTAAGCGCAAGAATGTTAGCATCCCCGGATTAATGCTCAACTTAAGCATGGAACCCGGATGCAAATTCAAAATCGTAGCCACTGCCCACCCTGACATGGTGGCAATCGTAATGATCAAAAGCGCATAGGTCATTCTCTCAAGCCCAGATCTCATATCTAGCTTAGACATGTCCAGTCCTGAAGTAATGAATGGAAATCCCGGAATCACGAACAGCATTGCACCAATATAGCCGTAAGCATGATGATAATCCAAATGGAAAATCATCTTGCCAATGTGAAATGTCAAGAAGTAAACTGCACAAGCAACTGCTACAGCAACCGCGATTTTAGCTACAAGGGTCATTTTCCGCTTGCCCATGAGTGCTCGAACATAATTTCCTGCCCCTGCACCTAAGAAGGCACAGATAACTTCGGGCCAGCCGCCACCTAGTAAAAAGATAAAGCCTGCACAAGCTAAACCGGAACTTAGACCCGCAATTACTGCAGAATATGCTGATTTTTGATTTTCGATCTCACGCAAGCGCTTGTGAATCTGTCCAATATTCCAATTACCATGACCTGCTTCAAACTGACGAACGAATTTTTCTAGTTCATTCAATTTAGTCATATTAACATCAGTTGCTGGCAAAGATAGCGTCTGTGAATATGACTCATTATCTACGTCAAAACAGGTATACTCGATTGAAACCAACCCAATATCCGTCGAACAGGTAATTCCTAAAGTTCTTGCAATCGTGTCCATCGAATCACGTACACGCCAGGCACCTGTCCCACAACTTAACAGCATAATCCCTACTCGGCCAACAATTGAGGCCTTTTCTACTAGAGTAGCATCCTGTGCCATCGTCTTATTATCACTCTTGAAAAATTCCTCCCATAGAATCTTCATGTGATGTTTTTGCGACAAATGATATTCTCGTTCCTTTTCCTTCATTAGATTAATTACTTTCCCTCATTTTTAAAATTAATTAAAATACGCTTTTCTATTTTAACACAGTAATATTTACGGAAAGCATTTTATATTTTTCAAAAAATAAGCGTTCCATTTTACTATTTTAAATCTATAATGAATATATGAATCATATAATAAAGGACGGTTTATAGTGGCACAATTAACCGATGAACAACTTGCTAGCATTGCACATGACTTTTATCTCAGCAAGTTAAATATCGCAGAAATATCACAAAAATATAACCTATCGCGCTATTTAATCACTAAGGCGTTAGACGATGCAGAAATGCGCGGAATCGTTAAAATCAAAATTACTCAAGGAATTAAACGCAATCAGGTTTTAGAACGAAAATTCCAAAAGCTTTTTGGCTTAAAAGAAGCTTTTATTCTCAAAAGTTCTGAAAATGATGCTAACGACGATGAATCTGTTGTCAACTTCGCTACTAAGCAAATTCAAACTTATTTGCAAAATACCCATATCGCCGGAGTCACATGGGGCAGTACAATGCGCGGTGTAATTAACAACTTTAATGAAGAAAACTTTAATAAGCTCTACTTCATTCAGCTCCTAGGGCACGCCATTAATGCAAATCGCCGCAAAAATCCTTTGGTCCAAGACGCTGCAGAAAAATTCCACGCTAAAAGCTTAGGATTGCCTACGCCACTTTACATCTTAAATCCTAAAATTATTCCAGCTTTAAAGAAAGAACCCTACTTTAAAATAGTTGAAAATTGTTATCACAACTTAGACCTTCTTTTTACCGGACTAGGAACTCTTGATTCATTCAAGGCTAATCCATTCTTAGATAAAAATTACGGTCCGCAACTATTTAAGAACATTCCAGAAGAACAAGTGGCCGGATTAATTATGGGACGTCCCTATAATATCAACGGAGAATTTTTCACTGATTTCGAAAAACACATCTGTGGTATATCAATGAATGACATTATGCAAACACCTACACGTTTCTGCGTTGTTAATAATCGCTTTAAGTCTAAAGCACTATTAGGCGCTCTGCGTAGCGGCATCATCACCCACTTGGTTATTAATGATGATTTGGCCCACCGCGTTTTGCGAGAAGCAGAATAATTATTAGAGGGGATAATTATGAAAAAATCAAAATATGATCTATGGATCGGAGCAATCAATTTAATCAACTGTTGTCTATTTATCTGTTCCTGGTTTGCAATCTTTGGTGCAGATTTCACAGCTAAAATTGCCTTCTTTTTCTATCTTTTTGCCTGGATTGGCGTGATTCTTAATGCAATCGCCGTCGTTCAATCACACAACTTAAGCATTTCATTAATAGGACCGATCTTAGGCGTAATCGGCAATGCCTTATATGGTTTTACCGCTGTGTTAGCCTTACCGGCAGTGATTATCAATATCATTTCTGCATTCTTTATTTTCATGCAGCATAACAATAAGAAAAAAGTATGATCAGATTAACTTTTCGATAAATTCGATCTACAATGACGGTAGAGGTTATAATTATGGAATTTAGAGTAGATGACTGTATTCCAGATGTTGAAACAATTATGGCCTTAGCCGAGGACATCGCTGATTTTAATTTAAACGGTAAAAAACCAGAAGATGTTCATGTAGGAAGGATTAGCAATGTTTAAAGTTGCCCGAAAAAGTTTGTATCAAAAAATGCATCCCTGATTAAACAGATCAAGGGATGCATTTTTTTAGCCTAAATATGAAATGGCAACTTGCAATTGTGCCAGCTTCATTGCTGCCTGAGCTACATTCTTGCGGTCAACATCAACATAAATTTCACAGTGGTCTTCGTCAAACTGATACCCTGAACCAAGAGCAATATCTGCCGCAGTCTCATATAATTCCATATCTTCTTGATTAGGATCAAGTTTAAACAAAATTCGACCGCCATCACTTACGCGGCAATGATCTTCATCTTCCTTTACCCATACATAAACGGTATCGCCATAAGAATCAATCATCATTGTCGCAATTTGCATGGTTTGATCATCAACCCAAATAATTTTGGTCTGATCGGCCGCATATTGGCCAATTTCATTATCTAATTTTTTAAGTTCGTCTTGTCTCATTTTTACCTCTAACTACTACTTCACTATTATCATAATTTTAATTGTAACATATCCACCCTTTTCTGCTACATCCCCTTGACGGTAACCGCTTTCCAATTATACGGTGTTATTATCACAAATCGGAGAAAAATTATGAAAAAACAAGGTTTATCTGTTAAAAATGTTGTCGCTATAGGGATCGGTTCTGCCATCTACGTTATTCTGGCGCGCTTCACCTCAATTCCGACTCCTATTCCTAATACCAACATCGAGCTAGTCTTTCCTTTCCTAGCTCTTTTCGCAGCCATTTATGGTGCTAAAGTCGGTTTTGCGGTCGGTTTCATCGGCCATACCCTATCTGATTTTATTATGTATGGTCAAACCTGGTGGAGTTGGGTTTTGGCTACTGGTGTACTTGGTTTGATTATTGGCCTTGCCTGCAAAAAGCTTGATTTGAAAAATGGTATTTTCGGTATTAAGCAAATTTTGCTATTTAATATCACTCAAATTATTGCCAATATCATAGCCTGGATAATCGTTGCCCCTATCGGAGACATTATCATCTATAGCGAACCTGTTAACAAGGTATTTGTTCAAGGAATCAGTGCCACCCTCTCAAATGGTATCACCATCTTGATAGTTGGTACGCTTTTATTAAAAGCTTATGCAGGTACCAAAATTAAAAAAGGCAGTTTACGTAAAGAAGATTAGAAAGACTTAGGCATGACTGAACCTATTATTACTTTTAAAAACTTTTCATTTAAATATGACAGCCAGGCATTCCCGACGCTACAAGACATTAATTTAACTATTAATCGCGGTGAAAAAATATTGATTGCGGGACCATCTGGTAGTGGCAAGTCAACTATTGGCCGCTGCATCAATGGCTTGATTCCCAATATTGATACAGGAACGATTACAGGCGAATGCTCGATTAATGGCAAAAATATCAAGGAGACCGACCTCTTTGACCTCTCATTTACTACATCGACTATCTTGCAGGATACTGACAGTCAATTCATTGGTTTAACTGTCGGTGAAGATATCGCCTTTGCACTAGAAAATGGTTGTCGTCCGCAAAACAAGATTAGACAAACTGTTCACCGCTGGGCTGACAAGCTAGAGATCAGCGATTTATTAAAGCAAGCACCGCAAAGCCTGTCTGGCGGACAAAAACAAACCGTGACCCTTGCTGGCGTCTTGATTGATGAATCACCTATTATGCTATTTGACGAGCCCTTAGCCAACTTAGATCCCGCTTCAGGGATGAAAACGATGGCGTTAATTGATCAAATTCAAAAGGAATTAAACGCCACAGTAATTATTATTGAACACCGTTTAGAAGAAGTGCTCAGCCAACCGATCGACCACGTCGTTTTAGTCAATGATGGCAAAATTATCGCCGATAAATCACCTAACGACCTGCTTCATCAAAACAAGTTAGAAGACATCGGTGTAAGAAGTCCACTTTATCTAACTGCTTTAACCAAAGCAGGCGTTGACTTGGATGCCATTCCTGATCTCACCTCAATAAAAGCTCTACCTGATGACGAGGACAAAAATTACAAAAATGGGCAGATGATGCTTCTTTGACTTCTAAAAAAGAAGAAAAACAGCCCCTGCTCGAATTAAAAGGCGTAGGACACCGCTATAACCATTTACAAGTTAATCCACTACGCGACGTTACAGCTACCATCAACAAGGGAGATTTCGTTTCCATCGTAGGACAAAATGGTGCAGGCAAAACTACGCTTTGTCGCCTGATCTGTGGCTTTATTCCTAATGAAGGTAAAATCTTATTTGATGACGACGACCTATCGCAATATTCTATTAAACAAATTTCTGAAAAAATTGGTTATGTCATGCAGGATCCTAATCAGATGATCTCGCAAAAAATGATTTTTGATGAAGTTGCTTTGGGTTTATGCCTACGTGGTTACAGCAAAGATGAAATCAAGGATAAGGTTTTTAAGACTTTGAAAATTTGCGGTCTTTACCCTTACCGTCATTGGCCAATTTCTGCTTTGAGTTTTGGTCAAAAAAAGCGTGTGACCATCGCCGCTATTTTGGTTCTAGAGCCTGATATCATCATCCTAGATGAGCCAACCGCTGGTCAAGATTGGAAGACCTATACAGAGATCATGAGCTTTTTAAAGAAGTTGAATGAACAAGGCAAGACGATCATGATCATTACCCATGACATGTACCTGATGATGGAATACACTAATCGCTCATTGGCTTTTGCCGATGGTAAACTAATTGCGGATACCGAACCGATTAGATTATTAACCGAAAAAAGTTTAATTAAAAAGGCTTCTCTTAAACGAACTAGTCTCTATGACTTGGCTCATAAATATAATTTAAGAGATCCTAATTACTTTGTCCGCGCTTATGTCGATTCAGAAAGGACCAGTCAAAATGCATGATCAAAACCAGATTCTAGGCTACCAGCCCGGCACCAGCTTTATCTATCAACTAAACGCGACTACTAAGCTAATCTTCATGTTGCTGGTCTCGGCGGCTTGTATGATCACTTATGATACACGCTTCTTACTCGCAATTTGTGTTTTCTCGATCATTTTATTTAAAGAAGCACAAATTAAATGGTCACAAATTTCCTTTATCGTGAAATTTATTGTTGCCTTCATGATTTTAAATTTGATCTTTGTTTATCTTTTTCAACCAACTTATGGTCAAGAAATATATCATTCACGTAGCATCATCATTCATGCTGGCTACTTCACTCTCACGATCCAGGAAGTCTTCTATTTATTCAACTTGCTACTAAAATATATCTGCTCAATTCCGATCGTCTTATTATTCTTGTTGACGACCAATCCGAGTCAATTCGCCGCTAGTTTGAATAAAATTGGCATTAGCTACAAGATCTCTTACGCAGTGGCGCTGGCTTTACGTTATATTCCTGACATTCAGAATTCATATTGGGCTATCTCTGCTGCTCAGCAAGCTCGAGGCAACGAATTGTCAAAGAAAGCTAAGTTATCGCAGCGAATCAAAGGAACTTTAAACATCATTATGCCGCTTATTTTCTCTAGTCTGGAGAGAATCGATACCATCAGTACCGCCATGCAGCTACGTCGCTTTGGTTCTAAGAAGAAAAGAACCTGGTATGTAGCTCAATCATTTAAGAAAGAAGATTATTGGGTGATGGGATTGTCAGTCTTGTCTATTTTAATCGTGATTTTGCTCTGGCAATTGAATCATGGCCGCTTTTATAATCCATTTATGTAGCAAAAAGCTCTATCGCTTTTTGACGAAAAATAATTCTAATAAGGTTATTACTTCTAATTAATCGGAAATGAAAGGACCATAAGGTAAAATGAGAAAAGTTGTTCTATTTATTGCAATGAGTCTTGACGGATATATTGCAGATAGTAATGGTGGTGTTGAATGACTAAAGGGACAAGGTAATGATAACGAAAATATAGATACCTATTCTGAATTTACCCAAAATATAGATACAATTTTAATGGGCTGGAACACATATCATCAAATTGTTACAGAGCTTTCTCCGACAAAATGGATATATAGCGATTTTACTACTTATGTGATTACACACAATAAGAGTAATTCTAACAAGCAAATTATTTTTACAGATGTAAACCCTATAGATTTATTGGAAAAATTAAAGCAACAAGATGGCAAAGATATTTGGATTTGCGGTGGAGCTAATCTTGTTCAACAGATAATGCGTGCAGATTTAATTGACAGATATTACATTTCCATTATTCCAACACTTTTGGGGAAAGGTATTAAACTTTTTGGAGAGTTGCCAAAAGAACAAAAACTATCATTAGTTCGAACACGCAATTATAATGGAATTGTTGAGTTAGTATTATGAACACAGAACCAGAAACATAGGTGCAGAGTCATTGAATTTGTGAGAAATCACAGTTCGTTGACTCTATTTTATTTCATTAGGTTTCCTATCAGGCCAGAAAGAACAGATTGACGGCATAACTTAATAAAAAATGTCTGTTAAGAAACAGCTTATTCAGCGCACCTAAAAAGCTGCTTATTGCCTAAATTTGGACAACAAGCAGCTTAAAATTTTGGAATATTATCGTGTCAGGCTCTTAACTTAATGACATTGATTTTGCATTAGTCCTTTTTATGTTTTTTCTTTTTATCATCGTCATCAATCGTGACAACTTCAGGCTTCTTAGGAATTGGCGGTGTAATAACTTCATAGTTACGCAACCGTCGTTCTAAATAATCATCTAATCGCTGCGTGATCTCTTCATGCACTATAATCGCCATTACACTCACCCACCTTTACTACATTATATATTAGAAATGTAAGTTAAATAAAGTGATAACCAGATAAGTCATACCGCTGGCAATTACGGGACCGGCAGCCACGCCCTTAAATACTACTACGCCGATGATCGTTCCTAAAACCAAGGCGACAGTTACTTGTGGCACGGCGGCTAACTGATCAACGCCATATCTTGACAAAATAGCTACAGCAATCCCGGCTAAGATAGCGATCCACCCTGCTGGCGATTTGAAAGTATTGATCAAATCCTTAAAACCAATCTGCCCTGTCGCAATTGGAATCAAGATTGCCACTGAAATAACGGTAACGCCCCAATTGATACCTTTGGCTTGAATCACTGGCAGCCACTTGCTGGCAAACGGAATTAACTTTAACGCCATCACTACGCCTGTAGCGATGATCAATGACATGTTTTTACCAACCAGGGCGACAACTAATACTAATGCTAAAAATAGCCAACTCTCCATATTTTTCCCCTTCATTTTATCTATCTTTCATTTAAATCTACACAAGAAAAAAGTTAGTGAAGCTGACTCACTAACTTTCAATTAGAATATTTTCATTATAACTAAATCTGCTTAAAAATAGAATTATTTTTTCTCAAGTCAAAATAAGTGAAAACTTATTATTAAAATGTCATAATAAAGATACTCAGACAAATATATGTATACGCAGAGCCTATTTACCAAGATAGGCTCGTTTTTGTATAAAAAAGACATGCGCCTCAGCACATGTCTTTCAACAGAATCAATTTTTAGTCTTTTACTTCTTTAATAGCATCAATAATTGTACCATCACGGTATTCAACTAAAGCTACAGTCCGGTCAGTATATTCAAGTGGCTTTGGTACACCAACTTGCTTTTCTGCCGTCTTTTGCAAATCATGAATGTCCAAAATATTAAGTCCAGGCACATTCTTAAATGCATCAATCAAGTCCTTGCGGGCTGGGTTAATTGCAATGCCTCGTTCAGTAACCAATACATCGATTGATGAACCTGGTGTAACGATAGTTTCAACACTAGGTACAACAGTAGCATTTCTACCACGAACAAGTGGAGCAGTAATAATGGTCATCTTAGCACCTGCGGCAGCATCTTGGTGACCACCAACGGCACCACGAATTACACCATCAGAACCAGTCATGACGTTAACATTGAAGTTAGTATCAATTTGCAATGCGGACAAAATAGAAACATCAAGGTTATTAACAACCGCACCCTTGTTATGAGGATCGGCATACCATGAAGCATCAATTTCTTGTTGGTTCTTGTTATTAGCCATAGATTGAGCAGCACCCTTATCAAAGTCCTGAACATCCATTACTTTTCTAACAAGACCTTCTTCAAGCAAATCAGTAGTTGGCTTAGTAATACCACCCAAAGCAAATGAAGCAGTAATACCGTCCTTAATCATGCTTTGACGAAGGTAACGAGTAACAGCTAATGCGGCACCACCTGAACCGGTTTGGAAACTGAAGCCTTGCTTGTAGTATGGTGAGTTAACAATAACTTGGTTAACCATTTGCGCAATCTTAAGTTCCTTAGGATCCTTGGTAAAACGAGTAGCACCTGAACCGATCTTGTCAGGGTCACCTACTTTATCAACCTTGACTACGTAGTCAACTTGGTCTTGCTTGATTGAAGCTGGGGTATTTGGATAATCAACAATATTGTCAGTTAAAAGAACAACTTTGTTAGCATATTGAGCATCCATTAAGGCATAACCTAATGAACCAAAGACAGCATCCCCATCTTGACCATTAGCGTTACCTGCAGGATCAGAAACAGGCACACCTAAGAAGGCAACATCGATCTTGATTTCTCCTTCTTCAATTGAACGAGCACGATTACCGTGTGAACGGAAAATCACAGGATTCTTCAAGCCGCCGTGAGAAACGAAGTCACCAAGTGAACCACGCATCCCTGAAGAAGTAATGTTAGTAATGACGCCCTTCTTAATAGCTTCAATTACCTTATCATTCATAACACCAGTTAATGAACTTGGAGCCAAAGTTAAATCCTTGTAACCCATAGCAATGATCTTGTCCATTACCATGTTAAAGATGTAGTCACCATTTCTAAAGTGGTGGTGGAATGAAATAGTCATGCCATCTTTCAAGTTGTTCTTGATTACGTCATCAAGAGAAGCAACGACCTTATCTTGACCAGTAGTTACGCGAACCTTTGGAGCTACACGCTTTACTTCTGGATGACCAATTTCAGTAGTTTCAAATGGCTTTAAATCCATCTTATTCATTAAATCGTCTGGTAATTCGCGTTTTACTTTATTCTCCAATGTAGTTACCTTCTTCATCAATCAAGTTAGAAGCTTTTGCAGTTTCAAGTACACGAGTTGCTTTTTCTACAACTGGCTTATCGACCATCTTACCGTTAAGTGAGATAACGCCGCTACCCTTAGCCTTGGCTTCACGAATAGCATTTTCAACATTTTTAGCTTGTTCAATTTCTTCTTTAGTTGGATTGAAGACCTTGTTAACCATCGCAATTTGACGTGGGTTAACCAAACTCTTACCGTCATAACCCAATTCGTGGATGTAATTAGTTTCACGATAGAAGCCTTCGGTATCCTTCATGTTAGAAAAGACAGTATCAAAGGCATAAACGTCGGCGGCGCGAGCTGCTTGCAATACCATATTACGTGCAAATTCAAGTTCACGACCATCTGGGTAACGGTGAGTGTGCATATCAGCAGTGTAATCTTCACCAGATACAGCAAGTCCCATCATCAATGGTGTAGCTGTCGCAATTTCTGGAGCATTCAAAACACCCTTGGCACTTTCAATGGCAGCCATGACACCGATTGAACCTTTTTCAATGCCATATTCATCTTCCCAGTGTTCAATGTCCTTGACCAACTTTTGAATCATTGCTGCTGATTCGGTCTTTGGCAAACGGATAACATCAACGCCGGCCTTAACCATGGCACGAACATCTTCATCATAAAATGGCGTGTCTTGACCATTTACTCTAACTACGATTTCGCTACCGCCAAAATCAACAGTCTTAATTGCTTCGTAAACAAGCATTCTAGCTGCGTCTTTTTCAGTCAAAGATACTGAGTCTTCTAAGTCGAGCATGATTGAATCAGCGCCATAAATGCCGGCATCTTTGATCATGGCAGGGTTATTACCAGGAACGAACATCATGGTTCTACGTAAACGATTTTTAACGTAAGTCATTTAAAGCACCTCCAAGTCAGGCTTATCTTGTGTTTCAGTAGCACGTTGAGCAGCTGCTAAAGTACGAGCCTTAATCACACAATCAAGCGCACCCTTGTCAGTTGCCTTAACCTTGGCATTTTCTAAACCGTACTTCTTCAAAGTCTCGGTGATCACCTTTTCAATTTGATCACCATATGCCTTTTTAACTTCAGATTCCAAATCGATTTCAATACCGTTAGAACCTTTAGAGATCATGATTTGAATATCAGAACTTTCGAGGGTTCCTGCTACGGCAGTAGTTTTAATTTCCATCAATATTCATTCCTTTCTCAATTCTCGATTGCAATTCACTCATATTTTGCTTAATAAACTCATAGGTAGATTCGGGTACAAACTTGTTGATCTTTGCCAAATCTCCATCCTTGATCCATTGTCTTACCTGAGTAGCAGTCACAATTTGTCCTGACTTTTCTAGGCGCTTAACAGTAATCACTTCAATATCAGGACCAAGCTCATGAGCTAAACTAACATTATAAAAGTGCGTCGTACGTGAAATAGGTTCTTGACCGATATAACGACGGGCAATGTTCAAAGCGGGTGCAATTTTATTCTTGAACACTGCAGCATCGACTGAGGTTTGGACGTCAATCAATTCATCAGGTGATTTTAAGAAATAAGCTGGGAATGTTGCTGGAGAAACCATGTAATCGCCACCTGAAACAACTTTTACATTAGCAAATTGCTTGGTCCCTTCCTGCACCAGCTTCATTCTTTCGTTAAAATTGAACAAGGAAACATCATTAGCTACCACAAAAACATAGACTAAATCATTTTCTTCACTTGCCATCTTAACTAAGTGTTGATGACCCAAGGTAAAAGGATTGGCATTCATCACAATCGCTGCGATCTTCTTATCAGCTTGATCTTCTACCTTTGGCAAATCACTCAAGAAATCATTTACATCTGGCATCCCGTTCTCTAAAAAAGCTGCCTCATCTGTCTTAGCCAGCAAATTAAAATGCAAGTGCTCAAAACTAGACGCATACTTGGCTTTAGTAAAAACGAATGAATGGTAAATCTTCTGCTCAGCTAAATACTGGAGCAAGTTGGTAACCACCTTGTTAAAGCGGGCGCCTTGAGTATCTTCATTAATCACGCCCACATACTTCAACACGTTCCCGGCAACGCTGCCTGTACCAACTAGCTTGCCATCCTCATCTACTAAACCAATCGTATGGTCGATTTGATCAACTTCACGTGCACTAAAATTATGCAGATCTAAAGATGAAAGCAAATTCTCCCACTTTTGACGAGTTGCGGCATCACTTAAAAACAAATCAACTACTTTATCCATTGATATGCCACCTTACTATTATCAAAGAGCAAGTAATCTTTTTCACAAAGAATAGTTTACTCTTGCCGTTTTAATATTTCAAATTTGTGCTTAGTTTTTTAAATTTTGCAAAAATTTACTAATAATCTGATGAACTTTTGCTGGTTGTTCTGCCTGAGGCAAGTGCCCACATTCCGGAACAATTGCGGTTTCAACCTTCTCATTCAGGAATTTAATTGCCTTCGTAAAATCAGGATTAAAGAATGGTGATTTTTCACCAGCAATTACCAGCATCGGAACTGGACTATCCATAATCATATCGCGCCAATCTTGTTCCGCATGCTCTACCAAGCAATTGTAGTTTTCCTCAGGATTATAAGGAAAAGCTTGATATTCATTCTTGGCATCTTGGAACATTTTTTCATCAATATGATGGTAAAAAGCCTTGCCAAAATCGAATTTTAACATTTCTGGATAATTATCCCAGGTTAAATCCTTAAAGCCATATTGCCAGGTCTTGTCGGCGATCATCTTAGGTGATTGATCTAGATCAACCATCGCCTTAAGCCGGCCCTTACCATAAATGGACAAGTAGGCCCAGATGTTGGCCGCACCCATGGAATTACCGATAGCAACAACATCGTGCAAATCCAGCTCTTCCATCAATTCTTCCAGGTCAACGGCATGACGACTGATTCGCTGACCGCGGTAGGTGCGCTCGGATTGTCCTTGATTGCGCGGATCAAGCATGACGAAGCGATAACGATCATTAAAAAGTGCAATTAGGTCTTGCCACATTTGACTAGAACCACCGATACCGGGGATGCCTAATAAAACAGAGCGATCTTTTTCCCCTGTATCGCTGTAATGCAGCATGACATCATCATTTGTTTTAAATTTCATTTTGATCCTTCTTTGTATTCTTAGTTTTAACCTTATTATTACACAAAAAAGCAACCTGGTTTCCCAGATTGCCTTTTTCTACCAAACACCGATAATCTTCATCCAAAGTGAACCTACAATACCAAAGATCAGCATGTAGAGAATACCCAAGATGAAATTCATCTTCCACCATTCTTTTTGCTTAACGTAGCCTGTCGTAGCCAAAATTGAAGCAGGACCGTTAGCATAGTGAGTAGTTGAAGCGTTAATTACACCAGTAAATGCTAACAGCATAGCTGAAAGGCCAAGCGGTGCACCCATTGCAGTAGCTACAGTTAAGAATGGCAAATAAAGAGCTGTCATGTGAGCTGTACCACTAGCAAAGAAGTAGTGAGTGTAGAACATTAACAAAATAAGTACTACTAAAACAAGGCCCCAGCTGATGCCGTGAACTTCGCTTTGAATAAACTTGGTGAACCAATCGATAAAGCCGTAAGAAATCAACTTACCGGCCATGAAGATCAAGATTGAAAGCCAAATCAAAATGTTCCAAGCACCAGTTTCATGCAAGGCATCTTCCATGCTTAACACACCAGTAATTAATAAAAGCGTTACTGCTAAAAATGCAACAAAGGCTGAGTTAAGTTGTGGAATCTTGAAGAATCCTGAAAGAACCCAAAGTAAAATAGCTAAAGAAAAGACAATTGCCATGATCTTTTCAGGTTCGGACATTGGACCCATCTCTTTTAATTTGCCATCAGCCCAATTTTTAGCATTAGGAGTTTCCTTAATCTCAGGTGGATACATCTTGTAAATTACAATTGGAATAATCAATGTAGCCACGATTACTGGAACTAAGCCTGCCCAGAACCAGCTAATCCAGCTCATTTGATAGTCCTTTTGTGCGGCCATCTGTTGAGCAACCAAGTTAGGAGCAGCACCGGTAATAAATAGTGCTGTTGATAAAATATTAGCGTGAAAGGCGGTGAAGTCTAAGTATGCACCGATCTTCTTTCTTGAAGGATCGTGAGGATTAGACTTGTAACTCTTGGAAATAGATTCAACTACAGGCCAAGTTACCCCACCAGTACGAGCACTGTTAGATGGAATAAGCGCACCCATGATTAATTCCAAGCCGGTAACGGCATAACCGATACCAATTGATCGCTTACCGAACTTTTTAATCATTAAGTAAGCTACACGGTTACCTAAACCGGTCTTGCTAATACCATGAGCCATGATAAAGGCCATAGCGATTAGCCAAGCAGCAGAGTTGCCAAAAGAACTCAAAATACCAGTTTGTACTACCACGCCCTTGGAATTAACTATGTCTTTAACTGGAGCTAAGCCAACTAAGACAGTTACTACCATTCCGAGCAATGTTGTACCACCAATTGGCAATGGCTTTGTGATACATCCCACAATCGTTGCAACAAAGATTGCAAACATTTCCCAGGCTTGAAGTGATAAACCACTTGGTCGCCATGGTGTGATCAACCACAGCACTATACCTACTACTAAAGGCCAAATGAAGCCTTTATAATTTACCTTCTCTAAATTTTTCATTTTTCTCCCCTGATGAGTATTCAATAAAAAAATCAATTCAAAAATGAATTTTTTCACATAGTATTATATACCTTTCAAGGGAAATTTAAACTATTTTAAAAAGAAAGTTATTTTTTATTTTAAAAAACATAAAAAACAAGTGCATTTCTGCACTTGTTCGCTGTCTTAACAAACATTAGTTTGATAAAATTATATCTGCAAAAAAGTTAAATTAGCGGTGGTACTTCTTTTAGAAAGAAGTTGATGCTTATGGTGTAAATCATTTTGCTCATATTCTAAAGAAAGGAGGACCAATTTTACTTGATGAATCTTCTTGTATTCATCCTTGGTGTAACATTTTTCTTATGTTGCCTGGCATCGGAGCTTGTATATCTAATCACCCAGACTATTCGATTAGTTATTCTAATTCGAACATTAAAAAAATAGCGAAATTAAAAACCGCTTCAATAGCTTTTGGAAGAAGTTTAGCGGTTTTTAATTAATCCTAAACAGTACCACCGTTTTTTAACGGTTTTGCACTAAAGAGGTGCGGCAGTCGTAATGCCGGCCTCTATTTTCATTTCTAATTATATCACATTAGCCAATATTATCCCAAGGCTTCAAGTCTACTGCTGGACCTTCTGCAAGTTCAACTTGCTCCTTAGTCAAAAATTCTTTTCTAACTACGACATCATAAACATAGTCTTCAAACCATGGTTGACTCATTTCGTAAAAGCCCTTGTGACCAAACTTGTCACCCCATGAATTTTCAACCTTCCACTTGCGAATGTGGCCGTGATCTTCATCAACACCGACTAAGGTCATATCGTGAGTAGCAAAACCTTCGCCAGTCGCTAAACGATCAGCCTTGCTCATCTTGGTATCAACACCAAATAATTTATCGGTTTGGTAAAGTTCGGTATCAAGATAACCAGTCTTTCTTTCCATTTGCTTTAAAACGTCGTTACCAAAGATTACGGCATCCCCAGATTTAAGTTGTGCTACAGCAGCTTGAGCCAAGTATTCAATTGGCACATTCAAAAACTTAATTTGATCACCGCCATCAACATTGTCATAAAGTGGCATATGGTAAAGCTTGTTAAATTCGTGGTTAGGACAGTTTGATAAAACTACATAATCATCAAACTTAAAGTCCTTGAAATACTTTTGTACGAATTCACGTGGAGTTAAGTCTCTTTCCAAGTGATATTTTTTGTCGTCATCGCGGTATTCCAAGTCAAACTTCTTTGGTGGTTCGCCTAAGGCAACAGATACCATGCGGTAAACTTCATTCAAAAAGTGCTTCTTAGCCTTTTCAATTTCATCTTGTGAACTGCCTTCACTCACTAATTTACGTAAAGCAATAGCATCTTTTCTTTCCTTACGTGCTAAAGAATCGATCAAACCAGTAGTATTGTTGGAGTTAAAACTTTCAGGCATTGCGTATGAAGGTACAACACCATATTTTTTAACTAGGTTGATGGCCATGCTCCAAAGGCCGCCATCTTCACCAGCAAAAGCTAACCATGATTGCACTTCGCGGTCGTTAAGTGGCTTATCAGCCAAACGGATCATTGCATCATAAAAGGCATTTGCACGTTCAATCTTATCCCAGAAAAAGTTATAAGCTTGTGAGAAAGTGAAATCTTTTACTTTGTTTTGCTTGCCAAAGTAATGACGCAAAACATTCAATGTGGCAAATTCCCAGCAACGACCAGAATGCTTTTGGTCAGTTACGCCACCTACATCAAGTTCAGTTGAAAAAACATGGTTTAAACGTTCTGAAACGCGATCGTTAAAGGATGCTTCAAGTAATCCGCTACGACGAGCAGCACGTGAAGCAACTTGATTTTTGCTATTAGTATTGAAATCGGCAGAAAAGTCTGCGATCTCTTGATCAGAAATAACTGTCATATCCTACCTCGTCAGTCTCTAATTTCTTATTAATTCTTTAATCATAATAATACCTTCTTTTGTATTATCTAGCAAGCAAAAAAAAAAAGGCGTTCAATGAACGCCTTTTTCTTAATATATCTATATCAATTAAAGTTCAATACCTGATAAAACTTCTTGCATTTTATCAGCTGAGTTGAGCATCTTAGCCTTTTCAGCATCTGAAAGCTTGGTTTCGATTACTTGTTCAATACCTTCACCGTTGATAACAGTTGGAGTACCTAAGTACAAGTCGTGCTTAATGCCATATTCGCCGTTAATTGGTGCTGATAATGGCAAGCAGATTGAACGGTTGTCCAAGATGGCACTAACGATTTGGGTAAGCATCATTGCAACACCATAGAATGTAGCACCCTTGTTAGCGATGATCTTGCCGCCCTTCTTGCGGACGTCAGTTTCAATTTCACTTAAAACATTGTCATTAATTTCTGCATAGTCGCGAAGCGGCTTGCCATCAACAGTTGATTCATCAAAGTTTTCAAAACTAGTATCACCATGTTCACCAAGAACCATTGAGTTAACCTTGGCAACTGGAACATTAAGCTTCTTAGCAAGTTCAACGCGAAGACGCATTGAATCAAGTGAAGTACCAGTACCAATTACACGGTTCTTAGGGAAGCCTGATAACTTTTGAGTTAAAGTAGTTAAGATATCTACTGGGTTTGCGGAAACAACGAATACACCCTTAAATCCTGATTCAACAACGGGTTCTACAATGCTCTTTAAAATCTTAACGTTCTTAGCAACCAAATCAAGTCTAGTTTCACCAGGTTTTCTAGGAACACCAGCAGTAATTACACAAACGTCAGCATCTTTAGCATCACTGTATTCAGCTGGATGGATATCAGTTTGACCCATAAATGGAGTAATATCTTCAAGGTCCATTGAGTCACCAACTGGACGATCCTTAGCTACATCGCAAATTGCCAATTCATCAACAGTAGCGTTTTGCAATAAGTCATTTGCAAAAGTTGAACCTACGGCACCATCACCAACAAGAAATACTTTTCTACTCATAAGTTATATTAGTCCTTTCATAAACGTAATTT
Organism: Lactobacillus sp. UMNPBX4; assembly: GCF_002554115.1. NCBI lineage: Bacteria > Bacillati > Bacillota > Bacilli > Lactobacillales > Lactobacillaceae > Lactobacillus > Lactobacillus sp. UMNPBX4. The sequence continues at coordinate 37,495 of NZ_PCZF01000009.1, read as the reverse complement.
TCTACATATTCCAATTATACACTAAGCGCTTACATTAGACACTATTTATTAATTAATTACGTTAATATTGTGCTTTTCTTAACAAATATATTGAAAAAAAGACAACTCTCATTGTCTCTTTTTCGGTTAGATTTATTTGTGTTCTCTAGCGTATTTAGCCATTTGAATACCAGCTTGGCGACCAAAGATAACCGTTTCAGCAACTGAGTTACCACCAATACGGTTGTTGCCGTGAAGTCCGCCAGAAACTTCACCAGCTGCATAAAGACCTTTAATTACGTTACCGTTGGTATCCAATACTTGAGTTTCGGTGTTGATATGAATTCCGCCCATAGTGTAGTGAATAGCTGGGTGAATGTGAATAGCGTAGTATGGTCCAAGGTTTAATTCACGATCCATACCAGTAGTTCTGCCAAATTCCTTATCCTTGTGGTTTTCAACGGCCTTGTTCCACTCATCTACTGTGGCAGCTAAGTTTTCTGGATCAACATCAATTTCCTTAGCTAAGTCGGCCAAAGTGCTGCCCTCCTTAACCAAGCCAATGTGGTCATAAAATTCTACAGCTGCAAAATGAGCACGAACACCTGAATCGAAGACCAAGTATGCACCGTCTTCGTTTAAACCAGTAATCGCACTTGAAACAATTTTACGGGTGTTTAATTCGTTAACAAAACGCTTGCCGGCCTTGTTAACCAAAATAGCACCTTCACCACGTAAACCTTCACCGATTAAGTAAACGTGTGGGTTATCAGTATCTGCAGTTGGGTGAACTTGAATAAAGTTCATTTGCATCAATTGCGCACCAATTTCTTTAGCAAGCTTAATCCCATCGCCAGTAGCACCTGGTTGGTTGGTAGTCTTGTAGTCAACTAAATCTGGACGATACTTCTTGATGATTTCTTTAGAAGCGCCAAAGCCACCAGTAGCAAGCAAAACTGCCTTAGCCTTAATTGTTTTAACGCCTTTATCAGTTTCAACTTCTACGCCGTTAACATTGCCATTCTTGTCTTGCAACAATTTAGTTACTTTAGCACCAGTAAAGATGTCTACACCGGCCTTTTTAACTTGGTTAGTTAAACGTGAAGTCAAATAGAAACCAACTGGTTCCATTGAACCTGGACGGTGAGCTCTCTTTACGCTCATCCCACCGGTAATGGTTAAATCAGTCAAACGAACGCCATATTTCATTAACCAGCTAATTGCAATAGCAGAGTGGTTAACAAAGTACTTAAGCATTGCACGGTCGTTTAATAAACCGCCACCCTTTAAAGTTTCTTCGTAAAAGTCACGGTTGTTGTCAATGATTCCTTCATCAAGTTGAACCAATGATTCAGATGCGTTCATACCACTAGAAGCACGACTAGTGTTACCACCAATTTTACCGTTCTTTTCCAAAATAACAACATTCAAACCAAGTTCACGAGCTTGAAGTGCTGCTGTTAAACCAGTACCACCTGAACCAACAATTATTGCATCATATTTATTTTTTAATTCTTTATTATTTGGCATAATATCCCCTATTATTCTTCTGGAGTGGACTTGTCGACATTAGTCATCTTCATGTAGTCCATCCATTCATCGTATTGCTCTTCGGTAACCTTGCCGCTCTTTAAGGCAGCTTCTTTCAAAGTAGTGCCCTCTTTTTGTGCAGCTTGGGCAATTTTAGCAGCAGCATGGTACCCAATGTGTGGTGATAAAGCAGTAACTGTCATAAGTGAATTTTCAAGCAATTCATCCATACGCTCTTCGTTAACAGTTAAGCCATGTATCATTTTATCAGCAAAACCAGTAATTGTACCAGTTAATATATCACAAGAATCAAGGAATGAAGCAATCATGACAGTCTTAAAGACGTTCATTTCAAAGTTACCTTGACTTGCAGCAAAAGTAATCGTGGTATCATTACCAAATACTTTAGCAGCAGCCATAGTTACAGCTTCGGCTTGAGTTGGGTTTACCTTACCTGGCATGATACTTGAACCTGGTTCGTTAGCAGGAATATTTAATTCACCGTAACCAGCTCTTGGACCTGATGCCAAGAATCTGATATCTTGAGCAATCTTAAACATGTCGGCTGCGAGCGTCTTAAGTGCACCATGCATTACATCAAGACCTGAGTGGTGAGCTAAGCCCCAGAACTTGTTGGTCTTAACCTTGAATTCGTGACCATATACTTCTGATAATTTACCAGCAATCTTTTCAGTCATGCCTGGTGCAGCGTTAAGTCCGGTACCTACAGCAGTACCACCGATAGCCAATTCATAAAGAGTTGGCTTCAATTCTTGAATGTATGAAAGATCATGTTTCAATGCGGAAATGTAGCCAGATAATTCTTGACCAAAAGTAAGTGGAGTTGCATCTTGCAAGTGAGTACGACCAACCTTAACAGTTTTCCAGTACTTCTTTTCCTTAACTACTAATTCATCAATCAAATGCTTGATAGCAGGTTCAAGCTTGTCTAAGGCTTCAACAGCAACGATATTCATAGTAGTTGGATAAGTATCATTAGATGATTGACCACGGTTAACATCATCGTTAGGCAAAATACCTAAACCTGGGTGAAGCTTGTTGGCCAAGTTAGCCACTACTTCGTTAACGTTCATGTTACTTTGAGTACCTGAACCAGTTTGAAGTACGTGTAATGGGAAGTCTTTTCTTAAATCTGTATCATTAAGTGCTAAAAGATGATCAATTGCATCTTCAATTGCTTCACCTTTTTCTTTAGGTTCATCCCCAACCTCAACGTTTGATTCAGCTGCCGCCTTCTTCAAATGCAAAAAGGCACGGATGATTTGAATTGGCATTAATTCACCGCTTGGGAAGTTATTGCGACTTCTTTCTGTTTGTGGACCCCACAAAGCATCCTTAGGAATTTTTACAGGGCCAATAGTATCACTTTCAATACGATATTCTTCTTCGCTCATTATTTTTCCTCCTTACATAAGCATAAGGTTTTTGTTAGTTTTCAATCACCTTTTATGATACCTGTAAAGGCTTTCTTTTTCAATTAAAGAAAAAAGATCTAGGATAGCCTAGATCTCATCTTAAAAATTTCTACCTATTTTGATGGTTCATCTTTTTAGCAAAGAAGTCACCAACAATTTGTACAATAAAAATCAAAATAATTACTAAGACAGTAGCAACTAAGGTAACGTCATTGTTAAAACGATTGTAACCATATGAAATAGCTGTGTTACCTAAACCACCGGCACCGATGGCACCAGCCATTGCAGTTAAACCAATCAATGAAATGATGGTTACTGTTGAAACGCGGATTAATTCTGAACGTGATTCACGTAAGTAAACATCAAAAATGATATCTGAAACAGTTGCGCCTAAACTTTGAGCAGCCTCTACTTTACCTGTGTCAACACTTTCAAGGGCAACTTGTACCTGACGAGCGTAGAATGGGAAAACACCTAAAGTTAATGGAACTAAGGCTGCCTTCATCCCGATTTGAGTACCAACAATCTTTTGCGTAACAGGTGCAACAAAGGCAAGCAAGATTACAAATGGAATAGCTCTAAAAATTGAAACTATCTTATCGCAAACGTTATACCAGAACTTGTTTGGACGAATACCGTCTTCTTTGGTTACAACAAGCAAAACACCAAAAATAATTCCGAGAATGCCACCGAAGATTGTGGCCCAAAAAGTCATGAATAATGTTTGAAAGATACTAGTTCCCCAGCCAGCGTCTCCGCCCCAGCCGAGTTGTACGACATTTGGACAAACTTTTTCAAACCAACTAATCATCTAAATTCCCCTTTTCATCCAATCTAGTCAAAGTAACGTTTTGCTTCTCCAAGAATTCTCTAGCTTGCTTTTGCTTATCGGCATCCCCTTTAACCAAAACAACCAAAGTACCGATCGCTTCGCCATTTAACAGTTCCACGTTACCATAAAGCATTGAAACCTCTACTCCAATTTGACGGTAAAGTTCAATAATGATGGACTTAGTCACATTGGCAATGCTGTAAACCAGTTGATATACCTCTTCATTTGCTTCTAGTTTGCCAAGGTTCAAGGCCTCTAAAGTTTGAATAGCTTCAAGGCCACCACCAACAAAGCGTTTAGTCAATTCCTTCTTAGGATGCAAGAAGACTTGACGCAAATTGCCTTTTTCAATCATCTTACCGTGTTCCATTACAGCAACCTTATTACAGATCTTCTTAACGGCATCCATTTCGTGGGTGATTAAAACTACAGTCAAACCTAATTGCTTATTGAGTCGCTTCAATAGATCCAAAATTTGTTGTGTATTTTGTGGATCAAGCGCACTAGTAGCTTCATCAGAGATCAAGATATCGGGGTGGTTAGCCAAAGCACGAGCAATAGCTACTCTTTGTTGCTGACCACCTGATAATTCAACTGGATAAAAGTTAGCCTTATCTTTCAAATCAACTAAATCAAGCAATTCTAATGAACGTTTTTCTAATTCTTCATCGGAAAGTTTTGCATGCTTTAATGCAAAAGCAACATTTTCTAAAACCGTTGTTTCATTTAATAGGTTGAAGCCTTGGAAAATCATGCCGATTTTTCGACGTTCCAGTTGCAATTGTTTATTAGAAATAACTTGTTTGCCCTCTTTAACAAAATCGACATCGTTGACCTTGATATTACCCTTGCTAGGATGTTGCAGGAGGTTAATCGTTCTAACCAAGGTTGACTTACCGGCACCAGAGAAACCGACAACTCCATAAATATCGCCTTTTTCAACGTGCAAAGTTACATCGCTAACTGCTTTGACAACTTTACCCTTTTTTTGAGGAAAATCTATATCAATATGATATAATTGAATAATGCTCATTCTAACCCCTCCTACTTAATCTTGATATCCCAAGCAGCAATTTGTGAATTACCGTAGTAGTGCTTAGTCATCTTCTTTGTCTTTTCGGTTTGGTAGGCCTTAACCACATCTTTGTAAAGTCGGTTGTTTTCTTGACCCTTCTTAGCACAAATGATGTTGATCCATTGCTTAGAATCTTTGTTAACTGGTTCAACGTAAATAGTTTGCTTATCGCCTAAACCAGCTGGACCAGCATAGTCGTTGTTAACTACTGAAGCATCAACTGAGTTGATTACTCGACCAGTTTGTTCAGCACCAACTTCCTTTAACTTAAGGTTGCGTGGGTTCTTAGTGATATCGGCTACAGTAACAAGTGTCTTGCCCTTTCTTAAACCGATTAAGCCAGCGTTTTTAAGAACAAACAATGCTCTTGATTCATTAGTTGCATCATTTGGAATGGCAATAGTTGCACCATCTGGCAATTGAGACAACTTCTTGTATTTCTTAGAGTACAAACGAATTGGTGCAATATAAGTTTTACCGATTGGAACTACACCACCACCATTTGACTTGTTCCATGCTTTAAGGAAGGCGTAGTGTTGGAAAGCATTCAAATCAACATCGCCAGATTTCAAAGCCTTGTTTGGCTGGTTGTAATCAGTAAAATTCTTTATCTTAATCGTAATACCATATTTATCTTTAGCCGTTTGAGCAACGCTCTTCCAAATAGCTGCATCTTGTTTACTTTGTGAGACAACACCAACTGTTACAGTCTTGGCTTGGGTTTTACTTGGAATTCCTGGTCCAAAACTAAACCAACCAGCAATTAAGATTAAAACGCCGATAATTGTCCAAATAATTGTATTTCTCCGTCTACGCTTACGCATGTAACTCAACTCCTAATAATGAAAATAAAAAAGCATTCATCCTAAAAGGACGAATGCTCGTGTTACCACCTTTAATTCATTTATCACTCACGCGATAAATCTCATTAGCTATCAAATTAATAGCCTGCACTGTTAACGGGTACAAATCCGCTGATAGCTAAATATCACTATCAGTCATCGTTCCAAGCCCATATTCGCTAGAGCCTATTTGCTAACTTTCACCACCACGTTAGCTCTCTTTATAAATAGGAAACTAGTTACTCAGCTCTTCAAGATGTTTGATTAATAATTTGTTATAAATAAGTTATCATCATTTTTTAATCTAGTCAACATATTTTTAATTATTCTTCTGAGTAAGCGGTTTTATTTTATAATGTGATTATATCTTATAATTTAATAATTGCTAAGGAGAAAGAAATGAAGAAAAATCACTTTCGAAGTTTGGCTCTCTTATTAGTAGCGGCAGTAGGCTTGATTTCCTTTGCCAATACTAATGTCCCATGCAATAACCAAACCGTTTATGCCGTTTCAGATAAATCACTCGCTAATCTGAAATTTCATAAACAAGAAATTGTTACGGTCGACCATAATGAACCGCGCTTCTCTAAAAGTACGTTGTCAAAGAAAAATGGTCCCTGGCAAAAATACAGTAATTTAGATTACTTAAATAGAGCTCAGGCGGCTAATGCCCTTTTGAATAGGAGATTGATGCCCCATAGTCCAAGAGCTGGTTTGACTTGGGATCCAACTGGTTGGCACAACAAACGCATTGCTAGTGGCTGGCTTTACAACCGTTGTCACCTAGTTGGCTATCAATTAACCGGTCAAAATAATAATCCGCGCAACCTAATTACTGGAACACGTGAATTAAACGATCCAGACATGCTCAAGTACGAAAATGAAGTTGCCAATTATTTGAAAGACTCTTCAAGTAATTACGTTCGCTACAGAGTTACACCAATTTTCAAAGGTAATGACTTGTTAGCAAACGGTGTTGAAATGGAAGCTAAATCAATCGGCAGCAATGCTGTTGATTTCAATGTTTATATTTTCAATGAGCAACCTGGCGTAATCTTAAACTACAAAGATGGTACTAGTCGCGTTAAACATGGTTCAAGTACGATTGCTGAACATGTAAAAGCTAGAAGCCATCATGTGACTAAAGCAAGAACCATTCATAACATTAAGCACAAGATTTCTACTGCAAATTACCGTGTAATTGGTAACAAACGCAGCAAGATTTATCATGTTGCCAGTGGTGAAAACTATCATATGAGTTCAGCCAATGCAGTTTACTTCCCTTCAGAAGCTGCTGCTAGACGTGCTGGTTATCGTAAATCATTAAGATAATGAAAAAGAGTTATCTGCTTTTTTAAACAGATAGCTCTTAATTTTTTTATTGAACGCTCTTGCGCCCGCGTTGATAAGCTTCATGCAGTTCCGCAAAAGTCATATTCTTGCCCTTTTGATCAAAGACAACCAATACTTCTTGCACACCATCCAAAATTCTTGATAACCAGCGGAAAATTGTAGTTGCCGCACAGAACAAGATAAATAGAATGAACATTGCCTTATCAGAAATCATGGTCAGTGAGAACAGATTGTGTAAGAAGATAATCGCTAAAACTAACCCGGCGAATGATCCAATCATTACGCATAAACGGAATTTATTTAATGGAGCTGAAATGTGGTAAAGTACCATCATTCCCACTGCCACCAATAAAAGTGTTGCCGTTGTACCTACATCATTATGATCAAGCGATATATAGCCGCCTGCAACCACCAAAATACTTACCGCCAGCATATCGGTTACCCCACCAGGGATTGCTCTTGCCAAAATATTGGGAATAAATTGTCCGCGAATTCTATTGTGATTACTTTCTAGAGCCAACAAGAATGATGGTAAGCCAATGGTGAAGGCAGAAATCAAGGTAATCTGTGATGGCTGTAATGGATAATCAATGACCATTACGAGTGAGAAGATAGCCATCAAAAATGAGAAGATATTCTTTACCAAGAACAAACTGGCTGAACGCTGAATGTTATTAACTACGCGCCGACCTTCATTTACCACCTTAGGCATTCTAGCAAAATTTGAATCAAGCAATACTACTTGAGAGGCTTGAACAGCCGCACTGTTACCGGATGCCATCGCAATTGAACAGTCTGCTTTCTTCATAGCCAAAATATCATTAACACCATCGCCTGTCATTGCCACAGTATTACCTTGTTTTTGTAAAGCCTTAACAAATTTACGTTTTTGTTCTGGTTTCACTCTGCCAAAGACACTATAATTTTGAACAGCTTCTTCATAACCATCTTCTGGAATTTCGGAAGCATCAATATATGCATCTGAATTTTGGATACCGGCTTGCTGCGCTACTCGCGAAACCGTGACAGGATTATCACCGGAGATCACCTTAATAGCCACACCTTGTTTAGCAAAGTATTCAAAGGTTGCTTTAGCTTCTTTTCTAATCGGATTAGTCAAAAGAATGTAGCCATAGACTTCAACTGGCTTAGTCAACTTAGAATCATCTTCAGTTAAAATTCCAGGATAGTCGGCCACAATTAAGACACGATAACCAGTCTTGGCATATTTTTCAAATTCAGCTTGGTATTCCTCAAATTGGTCTCTCAACACCATTTCTGGTGCCCCAATTAATAAGGTATGATCGTCAAAAATGACGCCGCTGTATTTATTAACAGAGGTAAAAGGTAAAATGCTGCTGGCTTTTTTGCCATTATTTTGAGTGAAAAAGCCGTGAACAGCCTTCATCGTAGCATTATCAGCTGGCATATTTTGAGCAAAATCACCAATTACATTATCCAAGTCACCTTGATAATTTTTGGAAGGAACAGCCTTTTCCACGCTCATTTTTGGCTCAGTAATTGTACCAGTTTTGTCAACGCACAATACGTTAACGCGAGCTAGAGTTTCAACACTCTTCATATCATGCAGCATTACCTGTTTGCGTGCCAATCTTACAGCAGAAAGAGCCAACGCAATCGTTGTCAAAAGGTATAAGCCTTCTGGAATCATCCCGATAATGGCTGCTTCCATGGAAACGATGCTGCGGTAAAGCGACATTTTATTAACGAAAAAGCTCATTGAAAAGAGGGCTATTCCCAGGGGAATAATAATGATTCCGACCCATTTAATCAATTTATTAATGGAGCGAACCATCTCTGATTGCTCACTATTTCCCATGGCTTTTGCTTTAATAGTTAATTTAGAAATATAGCTTTCTTTACCAACTTTTTCTAGTTGCATGTATGCAGAACCTGAAACTACGAAAGAACCAGACATCAATTCATCGCCCACTTCTTTAGTAATTTCATCGGATTCACCTGTTAACAGTGATTCATTGACGCGGATATTTCCTTTAATGACTTGACCATCGGCAGGAATCTGATCCCCAGTTTTCAATAAGACAATATCGCCCTTAACCAGTTTTTCAATCGGAACTTGCTCTTCTTTTCTATTACGCAAGGCTCCAATATCCGTGGCATTCATCACATTTAACTTGCTTAAAATTTTCTTTGCTCGAATTTCTTGTACAATCCCGATCACGGTGTTCAAGATAATTACTGGCAAAAAGGTCAAATCCTTATATGCTCCAACCACTACCAGCAAAATAGATAGAACTAAGAAAATCAAGTTAAAGTAGGTAAAAACATTTTCACGAATAATTTGCTTATTTGTTTTAAATTGATCGTCAACAGCTTTGTTGACTTCTCCAGCTGCAATTTTTTGTTCAACTTCAGCTGTAGTTAATCCTGTTTCTAAATTTGTCTTTTCTTCGTTCATTTTCTTTTCCTAAGTAAATATTTTTACGTACTATTATACCGAAGAAATAAAAGAGCCCGCAACTTGCAAGCTCTTTTTTAATGGATTTAATTTTTTCTTTACAGTTCTTCTAAATCACTATCGGCCTTACTTTCAACAATGAATTCTTTCATTACATTTTAATCTTTGATCATCATTTTTAGTAGCCGATTATTACTTTTAGTAGGAATTTCACCTACTTCATATAAAGCTACAGTAGAAGGGCTCCCTCCACCTTATTACTTTTGCAAATTGCTTTTACGTTAAATTCCACTTTTGTCGTAATGCTTTAATCTCTTCAGGTTTAACGAAATCAAACATTTCACGATATTTATCTTGAGCTATCTTTATAGCTGCATTATCTAGAGTCATATCTGGAACAACTTTTTGAGTACTATCATCAAATCATGCAGGCGCAGTTATTTTGATTTCTTTGCCTCTAATATTGAAAGTGTTGGTATAGTTCTTAATTGAAGTAGTCATAGCGTTCCCCTTAATATAACTAAATTATATAGGATTTCACTATGAATTCATAGTAAAGCATTAGCTAAAATTTTAGATGTAAAAACACGTTACTAACAATCATAGTAACGTGCTCTCTATTTTAATTCTTTCTCTGATAAGTCAAAAAAGTATAAGGATATTTATTCTTTTCATCGGCTTCATGATGTTTTTTCTTCACCAACTTAAACTGATCATAATCTATCTCTGGCATAACAGTATCTGCTTCAAAAGTAGCGTCAATCTCCGTTTTTTCCAAAACATCTACTTGCTCAAGCAATGTCTTAAAAATTGACACCCCACCAATCGCGCAAAGCTTTTCACCCTGATGATTTTGAATATAATCATTTAATTCAGCAACCGAATTAACAATCAATACCTGATCATTATCTTGGTACTTCTTTTTCAAATCTTGATCATGAGTTAAAACGATATGCTTTCTCTGAGGCAATAATCTTGGCAAACTCATGAAAGTTTTTCTACCCATGATAATTGGATGACCAATGGTTTTCTCTTTAAAATGATGCAGATCTGCTGGCAAATGCCATGGCAAATGTCCGTCTAATCCTATCTGATGTTTTTGGTCTTCTGCCCAAACATACTCGATCATCGCGTCCTCCTAAACTGCAACCGGCGCCTTAATCGTGCCATGATGCTGATAATCAACCACTTTAATATCCTTCATTTCAAAATCTTCGATATTTTTCTTTTCAGGATTAAGCCATAATTGTGGTGAATCATACGGCTTACGGCTAAGCAATTCTTCAACTTGCTTGAAGTGATTGCGATAAATATGGGCATCCCCCAATGTATGAATAAACTCACCAACTTGCAAACCCGTTTCTCGAGCAATCAAATTAAGTAAAAGCGAATATGATGCAATATTAAATGGCACGCCTAAAAACATGTCCCCTGATCGTTGATAAAGCTGTACACTGATTTTGCCATCAACCACATAAAACTGAAACATGACATGGCAAGGTGGAAGTGCACTAGTCGGAACGTCTTCAGGATTCCAAGCGGTAACAATCATGCGGCGTGAATCTGGCGTTTCCTTAATTTGCTTGATCACATCGGCAATCTGATCAATAAATCCGCCTTCCCGCTTTTCCCAATGTCGCCACTGCGCACCATAGACATCGCCTAAGTTGCCATACTTCTTAGCAAAATCTTCATCATCCAAAATCCGTTGATCAAACTTTTTCATTTCTGCTTGATAAATCTTGTTAAACTCTGGATCACTTTGACTGCGCAAGCCAAAATCCGTCATATCGGGACCTTGATATTCGCTGCTATTAACCCAATTTTTAAAGGCCCATTCATCCCAGATATGGTTATTATGCTCTAATAAAAAGCGAATATTAGTATCTCCTCTTAGAAACCACAACAACTCACTTTTAATCAGGCCAAATGGCAACTTCTTAGTAGTCAACAATGGAAAACCTTGCGAAAGATCGAAACGCATTTGAGCACCGAAATAACTCCTAGTACCTGTCCCCGTTCGATCATCCTTATCATATCCTTCTGTCATAATTTTCTGCAATAGATCTAAATATGGTTGTTCAAGAATCGCCATTTTTGTTCACCTTTCAAAAAATCATTTTCTATTACAATACCATAGATATAGTGGTTTTGATAATGCGATATAGTCATATTTAGTAGTTTATATAAATTAAGCAAAGAAAAAAATCCCAAAACTTAATTTGGGATTTTTCTTCTAATTTTTCTTAAATTCACCTTTATGTCTTACCAAATATACGATTGTCGCAGCAATCAATACTAAGGCACCCACAATAACGGAAATTCTAGTATCCGGATTGATAAACATAAAGACAACGATGACTAAGAGCATTAAGAATGCGAAGTAATTTGAAAATGGATATAGTGGCAACTTAAATGGATGATTTGCCATTACGTCCTTATTGTGTCTTCTAAATCTAAGTTCAGCTAACAAGATTACAAACCATGGAATCATTCCCGGCAAAACTGATGAACTGAAAACTACTACAAACAAATCAGAAGCTGAATGATTAAATTGTGAAGCAATTACATTTAAAACAAAACCGATAAAAATACCACCTGAAATACCCATAATTGCACGATCTGGAACAATTCGCTTAGAAATGTGCTTGAAAATTCCAGGGGCTTCTTTATCATGTGACAATTTAAACAGCATTCGACTTGAAGAATAAATACCTGAGTTGGCACCCGAAAGCGCAGCCGTTAACACCACAAAGTTAATAATTGAGGCAGCTGCGGTAATTCCCACTTTAGCAAAAGTAGTTACAAATGGTGACCCCAGACTACTCAATTGATCCCATGGGTAAATAGTCACAATTACGAAGATGGCACCAACATAGAAGATCAAAATTCTGAATAAAACAGATTTAACACTTTTGACAATTGCTTCTTGTGGGTTGGCAACTTCCCCTGCAGAAATTCCTAAAAGTTCAATACCTTCATAAGAACCTACAATAATAGACATAGAGAAGAAGAAACCTTTAAAACCACCGGTAAAGAAACCACCATGTGCCCATAGATTGCTAAAACCGGTAGGTTTACCACCGTTACCCACGCCAAAGAAGATAACGATAAAGCCTAAAATGATCATTAAAATAATGGTAACGACTTTGATCATAGCAAACCAAAACTCCAAGGACGCATAGGCTTTGGCACTTGCAAGGTTAGCTGACAAAAGAAAGGCGATAATTATTATCCCCGACCAAAGCACGCTGATATTCGGCCACCAATATTTTAGATATTCGGTTGCGGCAACAACTTCGGACATCCCTACGACGATGTATTCAAAGACATTCGCCCACTCGGCAAGATACCCAGCTAAGGGATGCACATACTCTGTTGCATAATCAGCAAATGAACCAGTACCTGGGTTGACATAGAGCATTTCCCCTAGAGCTCTCATGACAATGTACAAGATTAACCCAACAAACATGTAGGCTAATAATACGGACGGACCAGTCCATTTAATAGTTGATGTTGACCCCATAAATAAGCCGACACCGATTGCTCCACCAAGTGAGATCATCTCCATTTGGCCAGCAGACATGGTACGGCGCAGTTGGGGTGCGTTATTCTTTTTACTCATATAACAACTCCAAAAAAATCAGTTCTATCCTATTAAAATATTCTTCGATAAATTTAATTTTAAACTTGATGATTTGTCAAGAGAAAAAGAAAAAAAACTACCATTCATTACATGGTAGTTTGCTAAAAATTCTAAGGAGTGTACAGGATTTGAACCTGCGCGCCAAGGAAAACTTGGTTCGCCGGATTTCGAGTCCGGTGCATTACCACTCTGCCAACACTCCATAACGTTATCATTATAACTCATTATTATAGATAATCAAAAACAAACTAGAATTTTATATAATTTCAAAATTTATTGTGCTAAACTATCCCTAAAGCATCATATCGGTACTCTATTTTTAGATATAGTTGATAGAAAAGAGAACAATTATGTGTACATCTATTATATTTAGTCCAAGGGATCACTACTTTGGCCGCAACCTTGACCTTGAAGTTACTTTTGGACAACAAGTTGTTATTACTCCACGCGACTACGTATTCAAGTTTCGTGACATGCCTAAAATCGATCATCACTATGCAATGGTTGGTATTGCATTAAATGCAGATAGTTACCCATTATACTTTGATGCAGCTAACGAAAAAGGCTTAGGAATGGTCGGTCTTAACTATCCAGATAACGCCATTTACTACGACGTAAAAGAAGGCAAAGACAATATTGCTTCATTCGAATTTATTCCTTGGATCTTAGGCCAAGCAGCTACTGTTGCAGAAGCTAAGAAATTATTATCTACCATCAACATTACCAAGAAGAACTTCAGTGACAAGATGCAAGCATCCCCACTTCACTGGATCATTGCAGATAAAACTGGTGTTTCTATTGTTGTTGAAACTGATGCAGACGGTATGCACGTTTACGATAATCCTGTTGGCTGCTTAACTAACAACCCACAATTCCCTAAGCAATTGTTCAACTTAAACAACTACGCAGATGTTTCTGCCGCAATGCCAAAGAACAACTTCTCAGATCAAGTTAAAATGGACGGCTACAGCCGCGGCTTAGGTTCACGCAATTTGCCAGGTGGTATGGATTCAGAATCCCGTTTTGTCAGAGTAGCCTTCAACAAGTTTAACGCCCCTACTTCCGATTCTGAAGAAGAAAACGTAGACACTTACTTCCATATTCTGCATTCAGTAGAACAACAAAAAGGCCTGGATCAAGTCGGCCCAGATGCTTTTGAGTACACTATTTACTCTGATGGTATCAATTTGGATAAAGGTATCTTCTACTACACTACTTACACTAATAAGCAAATCAACGTAGTTGATATGAATAAAGAAGATTTAGACAGCAGTGATTTAATTACTTACGATATGCTCACTAAAGGTAAATTTAATCATCAAAACTAAAAATTGCGCAAATAATGTTAATTTTGTTTAAAGATTAGCATTATTTTTTCTTTTGCGGTTAAAATAGATTTTACAAATAAGTTATTGGGGATATTGTGCATCAATGAATAATTATTTAGTGTTGCTCCTTGCAGCAACTGTTTTATTGTTACTCATTTTTAATATCAAGACCTCACGTCGTTTTAATCTATTTGACCACTGGCTACACCATCAATTAGTTAAAAAACGCAGTGGTTACAAATGGCAAGTAATTGCCTTTATTAACGATCCCAAATTGATGGTCGTTTGGGACGTGCTCTTAGCTGGCCTTTTGTTAAATGAAGAGCGCAATTTAACTGCACTTTGGGTATTGGGTACCTTAGGTTTTGCGGATATTTCCGGCATCATTTTAAAGAGATTGATCCGGCGCAAGCGTCCTATTCTCCACTCAAACATGGAAGAAGGCTACAGCTTCCCTAGTGGGCACGTTTTAGGAGCAACGACCATGGGGCTAATTCTATTGCAGCTTTTTGCTAAAGATTTAGGACTCGCCTTCATCATCACAGTTATTGCTGTTTGGATAATGGTAATCATTTCTCGCTTGAGTTTAAAAGCCCATTACCCATCAGACATAATTGGTGCAACTAGTTTGGCAATCGTTTGCTTTAGCATTTCACAACAATTGTTTTTAGCACTCTAAACAAAAACGAGTATGTTTCTTGGAACATACTCGTTTTATTTTAATTTATCTTTTATTCGTGAAAACCAACCATAATTCCGCCCTCTTCAGCATAAAAACTGCAAAGGCCGCGCATTGGACGGATCGTAACTTGAGCATCAGGATATTCAGCCAAGATCTTATCTTTGATAATCTCGGCATCTTTTTCATTTTCGCAGTGGTCAATAATCACTTCACCGCCATGATAATTGTCGTCCTTCATGTATTTAAGCAATTCACGTATTGCTTTTTTCATACCCCTAGCCTTAGTTAATGGTTCAAGCTTACCTTCCTTGCTTGCCGTACCGATCAAGTTGATTTTCAAAAGACCGGCAACCTTGGCTGCGACTGGTGAGACACGCCCATTCAGAGACAAATTATGTAGTGATTGCAGAATAAAGAGCAAATGCGTACGCATTCTGAATTTGGCAATTACTTCTTCGAGATCAACAAAGCGGATATCGCCTTGAATCATTTTCTCAATACCGTGCAAAACAATAGTTAATTCAGGGCCCGCACTTCTTGAGTCAACTACAATAATTTGACTGGTGGGATGCTTTTCCTCATACATTGTTTTTGCTTGAAGTGCTGAGGAAAAAGTACCACTCATACCACTAGTCATCGTGATGATGATAGCTTTTTCGGTACCTTCTAGTGCATTAAGCCAAGCTTGAATGCTAGGACAAGTAGTCTTACCGGCAATTTGATTTTGATTCATATCATTCAAAAATTCTCTGATATTCAAATTTTGATCGTCAATATAATCCTTACCGCCAAAAGAAATAGTCAAAGGTACTACTTCCACGTTGTGGTCAGGATCGCTTTTCATATTGCTACTAGAATCAATAATTAATTTAATATTCTCCATAATCGAATTCCTTATTTATCATAAACAATTATTTTAATACATGTATTATAGCGCGTTGATATAGTAATTTATTATTGTCTTTATTAATTTTTAAAATGTAAACCGCTTTCATATGTTTACATGATCACAAAGTTAGGCTAAAATTTGAATTGTAAGCGGGACAAAAATTGTTCCGTATGGCATGCAAAATTTTTGTTACATGCCATAATTTTTGAGGAGGTTTATAATGCTCAAATCAGTTATTGAAAATGTACACGCACTCGAAATTTTTGACTCACGTGGTAACCCAACTGTTGAAGTTCACGTTACCCTTTCAAACGGTGTCGTAGGTAAGGCTGAAGTTCCATCAGGTGCTTCAACTGGTGAAAACGAAGCCGTTGAATTACGTGACGGTGGTTCACGTCTTGGCGGTAAGGGCGTTTCAAAGGCTGTTAACAATGTTAACACTGAAATTAACGACGCTTTAAAGGGTATGGACCCATTTAACCAACCTAAGATTGACCAAACTATGATCGACTTAGACGGTACTCCAAACAAGGGTCGTCTTGGTGCTAACGCTATCTTAGGTGTATCAATGGCTACTGCTGTTGCTGCAGCTAAGGCTAGTCAACAACCTCTTTACCGTTACCTTGGCGGTATTGATCTTGAAATGCCACAAACTTTCCACAACGTTATCAACGGTGGTGAACATGCTGACAACGGTATCGACATCCAAGAATTCATGATCACTCCAATTGCTAAGACTTCATTCCGTGATGGTTTCGAAAAGATCGTTAACGTATACCATACTTTGAAGAAAGTTCTTGAAGACATGGGTTACGAAACTGGCTTGGGTGACGAAGGTGGTTTCGCACCTAACATGAAGAACTCAGAAGAAGCTTTGAAGGCTTTACACGAATCAATCGTTAAGGCTGGTTACAAGCCAGGCGAAGATATCGGTATTGCATGTGACTGTGCTGCTTCATACTTCTACAACAAAGAAGACGGCAAGTACCACCTTGAAGGCAAGGTTCTTGACGATGAAGAATTAGCTGCATACTACGACAAGCTTCTTGACGAATTCCCAGAATTAATGTCAATGGAAGACCCATACGACGAAAACGATGTTGACGGTATGGTTAAGTTCACTCAATCACACAAGGACCGTATCCAAATCGTTCTTGACGACTTCATTTGTACTAACCCAGCACTTTTGAAGAAGGCCATCAAGGAAGGTGCCGGCAACGCTTCATTAATCAAGTTGAACCAAATCGGTACTGTTACTGAAACTCTTGAAACTATCCGTATGTCACGTAAGAACGGCTACAACACTATGATTTCTCACCGTTCAGGTGAAACTGGTGACACCTTCATCGCTGACTTGGCTGTTGCTATCAACGGTGGTCAACTTAAGACTGGTGCTCCAGCTCGTTCAGAACGTGTTGAAAAGTACAACCGTTTGCTTGAAATCGAAGAAGAACTTGGCAAGGGCGAACGTCTTGCATTCTTCCCAGATGATGTTGACCACGATTAATTTCGATTAACCGAGTACAATTTCAACAAAAAGCATGTAGATTAATTTCTACATGCTTTTTTGTTTTATCTTTAATTATTATTTTTCAGTATATATCTTGCTAAAATCTTTATTTAGCTCCTTATCTTTTACTACTTTAACTATTACTGGATTAGCATTTTTAGATTGATCTAATAAAATAACTGGTTTATTCTTCATCAAGCAGAATAAATAGGTATTATGCCATGACTTAAAGTCCTCATTAGCAATGGCTACAATATTATATTGATAATTATTTTTTCCTAGTGGACTATAGCCAATCTTGATAACCTTTTTATTAAGTAAAAATCTATTCTTCTTAAGAACGTCAGGATAAGTGGGGCCATTTTTAGTTTTCAAAACACGTTTACCATCATAAAAACGATAATTTTGTCCCATTGCCTTACCCCATTGATTAACAGCTTTTTGCAATTTTTGCGTCTTTGCGGTATCCCACTTATTTACAATTTTCTTCTTAGGAGCCTTGGTCTTTTTCTTAGTGACTTTCTTTGTGTTTTTCTTTTTAACTACTTTTTTCTTTTTCGGCACAGTTTTCTTACTTGAAGATTGTGCCTTTTTTACCTTAGTTTGAAAACTTTCCTTTTTCTCACTGCCGATTGTAACTGCATCTTTTCCAAAATGCACTTGACTACAACCAGTCAGCGTTGTCATTAAAAATAGTGTAGATATTCCTACTAAAACTTTCTTATTCATAGTTTCCTCATCTTAATCATATAACTACGAATATTATACGATAAAAGGCTTACAAATAACCGCTACATGTAAAGCATACCACTTTACTTATGAAATTGCTTACAATTTTTGTATAAAAATTAGCAACCGCTTACACAATTATAAAGAAAACTGGTAAAATAGCAATGAAACATTTCCCTTTACAATAGAGAGGAGGCTTACCCTTGAGTCGTTATCAAGAAATAGCCAATGATATAGAAAAAGATATTATTGAAAAGAAGTATGTTAGACAGTTGCCTGAGCAATTTGATTTGGCTAAGAAATATCATACTAGCCGAGTAACTATTGTTCATGCTCTTAAAATTTTGCAAAGCAAAAAATTAATCAAAGCTGTCAAGGGACACGGTACCTTCATTACTAGCAAGTCGATTCCTGATATTTTTCTTAACTCTGGTGTCAACGAACATACCGGCTTCACCAGACATGTCAATAGCGCCTTTCTATTAACTAGCAATGTAATTTCGTTTAATATTCGACGGCCGAGCGCTGAAGAATGCAAAGCTTTATGTCTAGACAAAAATGATGAGGTTTATGACATTATTAGACAACGTATCTTAAATGGAAAACCAGCTAGGTTGGAATATACCGTCATGCCGATTAAGCGCATCCCCGGAATCACAATGGATATTCTGCACAAATCAGTTTACTCCTATATTCAAAATGAGCTGGGGCTTAAAATTGGCAAGGACGATCGGATCATTACCGCAGAAAAATCTGATGCCTACGATATGAAATATCTTGACTGTGCCATCGACGATCCCGTTTTATGTATTCAACAAAAAGCGTTTTTAGAAGACGGCCGTCCCTTTGAATTATCAGAATCGCGCAATCGCTATGATCGAGGCGCCTTAACAGTCAACGGTGACTAAATTCAACTTGATTTTAAAAATACACTGTGTCAGAATGACTATTGTAAACGTTTCCAGTTACATACAGAAAGAGAGGAATAATTAATGTATTCAGCAAAAATGCCAAAAAACTTTTTATGGGGTGGTGCTGTAGCTGCTCACCAACTTGAAGGTGCTTGGAAAGAAGGCGGCAAAGGAGTTTCCGTTGCCGATGTTATGACAGTCGGTTCCGCTACTAAGCCACGTGAAATTACTGATGGTGTTCTTCCAGGTAAGAACTATCCTAACCACTCAGCAATTGATTTCTACCACCACTACAAGGAAGACATCAAGTTAATGGCAGAAATGGGCTTTAAGGCTTTCAGAACTTCTATTGCCTGGACTAGAATTTTCCCTAACGGTGATGAAAAAGAACCTAATGAAGAAGGTTTAAAATTTTATGACGATTTATTTGATACCTGTCATGAATACGGCATTGAACCTGTAATTACCCTCTCCCACTTTGAAATGCCATTCAATTTGGCTAAGAACTATGGTGGTTTTACCAACCGTAAAGTAATTGACTTCTTCGTACATTTCGCAGAAGTTTGCTTCAAGCGTTACAAGAACAAGGTTAAGTACTGGATGACTTTCAATGAAATTGATAACCAATCAGCATTTAACAATGACTTCTTAATGGCTACTAATTCTGGTATTCTTTTCAAAGATGACATGACTGACAGGGATAAAGAAGCTGCAATGTATCAAGCTGGTCACTATGAATTAGTTGCTTCTGCATTAGCAGTTAAGATTGGTCACAAGATCAACCCTAACTTCCAAATTGGTTGTATGATCAACTACTCACCTGTTCGTCCACTTACTCCATCAAGTGATGATGTATTATTAGCTGACAAGTGGGAGCAACGCCGTGATTGGTTCTCAGACGTTCATGTTTTTGGCGAATATCCAAATGCTGTTGAAGCTTATATCGAAAGAAATGGCTACCGTCCTGACATCACTGATGAAGATAGAATTGTCTTAAAGGAAGGTACAGTTGATTATGTTGGCTTTAGTTACTACCAAACTACTACTGTTTCAAGCGAAAAAGTTAAGCCTGATGATTTAACTGATTTAGCTAAAGCTGTAGCTAAGAACCCTACTTTGAAGCGTAGTGACTGGGGCTGGGAAATCGATCCAGAAGGTTTAAGAATTGCCTTAAACCAATTGCAAGATCGTTACCACAAGCCATTGTTCATCGTTGAAAATGGTCTTGGTGCTTACGACAAGGTTGAAGACGGCAAGGTTCACGATGACTACAGAATCGACTACTTGAGAAACCATATTTCAGAAATGGAAAAGGCTGTTGAACTCGACGGTGTTGACTTAATGGGTTACCTTCCATGGGGCTGCATCGACTTGGTTTCTGCTGGTACTGGTCAAATGGACAAGCGTTACGGCTTTATCTACGTTGACAAGAATGATGCCGGTGAAGGTACTTTGGCTCGTTCACGTAAGGATTCATTCTTCTGGTACAAGAAGGTCATCAAATCAAACGGTAAAGATTTAGATTAAAATAATTATCTTAATTACTAAAAAAAGAGTTAGGTGAAATTCATCTAACTCTTTTCATTTGGCCTTTTTAACTTATTATGGCAAATCATTACCGGCTGCTAAATACAAATCGTACCATTCTTGCTTAGTTAATTGAATGTCGCTACCAGCCGCTGAATCCGCAATATGCTGAGGATTCATTGAACCAACCAAGATTTGAATCTGTCCAGGACAACGCAAAATCCAACTGGCTGCAATTGCATTTTTACCTACTTGATAATGTTCGGCTAACTTTTCTAATTCTTCATTTAATTGCGGAAACTTCGAATTATTGATAAAGGTTCCTTCAAACATACCATATTGGAATGGTGACCAGCACTGCAATGTTATTCTGTGCCGCAATAAGTAATTCCACGTTTGGCCATCATGATCTACTGACTTTTCATCGGTCATGTTGGTATGAACAATACTATCAAGCATCCCCGTATGCATCAAGCCAAACTGCAATTGGTCAAACATAATTGGCTGAGTCACTGCTGTTTTAAGCAATTCAATTTCACTAGCATTAAAGTTAGAAACACCAAAGAAGCGCACCTTCCCTTGTGCCTGCAATGTATCAAAAGCCTCCGCTACCTCCTCTGGATCCATCAAAATATCGGGCCGGTGCAGAACCAAGCTATCTAAGTAGTCAACCTGCATTCTGTCTAGGATGCCATCTACAGCAGTCAAAATATATTTTTCAGAAAAATCATATCGCTTGCCTGGTACAATCCCTGTTTTAGATTGGATGAAGAGCTTATCTCGGCCAATCTTTGTTTCTTTTAGTGCCTGCCCAAAAACTGTTTCTGACTTTCCACCGCCATATATATCGGCTGAATCGATAAAGTTAATTCCTTCTTCATAAGCTGCACTAATTGCATCCGCCGCTTCTGTTACGCTTTTTTGATTCATCCGCATAATGCCTAAAGCCATAGCCGGAATGGAAAGCGTAGATGGTCCCATTTTAATTTGTTTCATAGTTATTGCCTTTCTGTGTATATCAATATTCTTATTATAAGATTAATGTAAGCGGTTTTACAAATATCTTAAATTAAAATATTTCTTGTTAATTAGACATGCTAAAATGAATGTAATTAGTTAGAAAGGTTCAAAAAATGAAACAAATATATTTTAATCATGATGGTAACATTGACGATTTAGTATCTTACCTGCTTCTTTTGCAAGCTCCTGATATCAAATTGTTAGGTGTCGGTGCAATCGATGCCGACGGTTTTATCGATCCCTCTGTTGCAGCATGCCGTAAGATGACTGATCTTTTTAATCTGCGCGGAGATAAATTAGCAGTTGCCCGTTCAAATTCAAGAGCTGTCAACCAATTCCCACACGACTGGCGCATGGCTACATATTCCTTTAATTATTTACCTATCTTAAACGAAAAGGGTTCGATCGATACTCCACAAGCTGAATTACCTGCTCACCTTGATATGGTTGAAAAACTTAAGCATGCAAAAGAACCAGTCACATTAATTATGACCGGTCCTTTAACTGACTTAGCACGTGCTCTTGATGTTGACCTAGATATTGAAAAACATATCAAAAAACTTTACTGGATGGGCGGCTCTCTTGATGATCATGGTAACGTAGCCATGGTTAACGCAGATGGCAGTCAGGAATGGAATTCATTCTGGGATCCATACGCTGTTAAACGCGTTTTTGATTCCAATATTTCAATTCAAATGGTGGGCCTTGAAAGTACTGAAGAGATCCCATTAAATGATGAATTGCGGCAACACTGGGCAAGTTTACGCAAATATCCAGCTATGGATTTAGTTGGCCAAGGCTACAGCCTAATTATCTCAATCCCTTCTGCTGAACTTTACCTTTGGGATGTACTTACTACAGTTAGTGCATTGTATCCAGAAGTTGTTAAAACTGAAAAAGCTAAGGCTACAGTTATTACTGATGGAATGAGTGCTGGTAGCTTTAGACGTGATCCTAACGGTCGTGAAGTTGACATCGTTACTAAAGCAAACAAGGAATTATTCTTCCAAAAGATGGATGAAATTCTTGAGAGAACTAAGTAATAACATTACCATGAACAATAAAAGCATCCCGGAATTGGGATGCTTTTTAATTAAATTGCCTTAATAAACTTTTTATATAAAATCACGGCAATCCACGCCGAAATAAATGAAGGTAAAACGACAACCACTAGCAAATTCGGATCTAGGAAATTACCTACTCTAATGAAGTGAGTAATCGTACTGATATGCTTAATATTGCTGAAAATTGCCTGATAAACTGTCACATAAATCAGCGACCATTGAATATAATATTCAACCAAAGTCAAAGTCGTCGTCGAAAACTTGAAAACATGAGCGGCCACTCGCATTCCCCAATAGATAAACATCCCGGAAAGTACCACAAATGCCGCCAGCAACAAGAAGAGATTCCCTAAATTCACATGATCCTTATCCTGCATCATGAAATATGCAATTACAAAAAAGAGCAAAAAGTTAACTGTACTAAAGAAAATTTGAGCAAGAAATAAAATTGCCGCCTTCAAAAATTCAAATTTATGCTCCGAACGAAAAAGGGCAATAATCAAGATGATAATTGCTCCAATAACAAAGTATGTTGTAACGTGCATTAATCTTCCTCTACTTTTTTGCTTGCTTTAGAGCATCCGTAACTGCTTCTTTAACTCCATTTGAAGTAAAAGTTGCACCACTTACCGCATCGATATCTGCAGATTGCTTAGTCAGAATTTCATTTTCAAGCTGCTTTTCTGCTTTTTGACCATATCGTGGCGTTTCAGTAGATAAATCTAAATCAGCTGCCACGATTTTTTGATCCTTAACAGTTAACTTCACTTTAACAAAGCCTGCCATGCCTCTTGCTTCAGCATCATATATTCCATCTTTTAACATAAAAATTCCCCTTTTAAAATAAAAAAACGCCCTCATACATATTGTACAATACATACAAGAGTAATTTTTTCAAAAAATGTAAAGATATAAGTATACCATTAACTATCAATAACTGATATACTTATGTGCGGGTTATAATTTCTATAAGTCCTTATTATAATCCATCATTACAGGTAGTTGAATCCCCTTCTACCTGTTTTTATTATAGTATAAAATAACAAATGTTGCTAAATAGCTAAAAAAGTTTTTTGTTACACTATCTCTCAATAGTTACGTTAAAATTGTAGAGGGGATTATAGTTTTTTCATTTGAAGAGGTAAAACATGTATCCAGATAATAATATTCTTACATATTTAAAATGGCGTGGAGACATTGACTTTAGTACATCGCCTTTCAATGATATTGATGCACTTGTTTTATCTATTTTTTCTTATCTTGAATTGCATGATATTGTTAGTGGCGATGCTAAAACAATTACTGTAGATGAAGCAGCTAAGCTCTATTTTGCAGATGATCACCCACGTAAGGATAATTTGCAATATCAAGAACTATTTAAATTAATGGCACGAGCCGAGCGTTTTAAAAAGGCGCAATTATCTTATTTTACTAGCACGTTAACTGAACATACTCAATTTAGTGCCATTAAAATCGAATTAACTGATGGAACTAATTTCGTCGCCTTTCGTGGTACAGATGATTCACTTATCGGTTGGAAAGAAGACTTTGAAATTAGTTTCAGAATTACTGTTGCACAAAAGCAAGCAGTTAAATTACTCGAACGTATTTTAAAAGCGGACGATCAAGATTATTATCTTTGTGGTCACTCAAAAGGTGGCAATTTAGCCGAATATGCTGCAATTAATATTGAGCCCAAACTTCGTAAACGAATTAAGCGGATTTACACTTTTGATTCTCCTGGTATCGCTGAAGAAGTAGGTGCACAGCTTCCATTAAAATATCTACAAAACACGTTAAGAAGATTTGTGCCAGAGTTTAGCGTTATCGGCCGCTTATTTGAACCTGACGGGATCCATCCAACTATTGTGAATAGTACGCGCAATAATTTGAGTCAACATGATACTTTCAGTTGGCAAATCATTGGTTCGAGCTTTGATACTAAAAGGCATAGAAATCCGCAATCAAAAGTTTACAATCAACTAATCAACCAATGGATTGGAAACGCAACGCTTGAAGAACGCGAATCTCTAACCAATGATTTATTTGCTGCACTAGGCGCAAGTGGCGCTACCAAGATCAACGAATTAGATAAAAATGGTTTCGGTGGTTTTGGAGCTATTCTGCTGTCATTCACAAATTCTTCTCGTAGAACACGCTTCGTTTTTGGCTCCTTGTTTTCATCAATTTGGCAAACAATCAAAAGTCGCCATCTAACTAAAGTACTGTTTTCGACTGATACAATCGTTGGTTGGATCCTGGTAGTGTTGGGTATCATCAGTTTAACCCTGCCTCAATATGCATTACGTGCTTTTGGTGTTCTAGTAGCATTTGCTGGAATTGGCTTTAGTGTCCATCAAATTTTAGATACGGCAAATTCTAGTTTAAAAGGGAAGCAGAAACAGTTCTTTATTATTTCATACTTAGTTGTTTTTGCTCTATCAACGGCTTTAATTTCTAATAATCGTTTGTTAATCTTCTTAGCTCACTATTTCTTGGGAATATTTTTAATTATTTATTCTTATGTCAGACTGCGGCAACTAATTCTTCATAGAATATCAGGCGTATTCCGGATCACAGTCGTGGCTACGGAAGCAGTTATCGCCTTTGCCTTAGGAATTATCGTCATCATTAATCCACGAGCATTCGATCGCAAATCTATCCTGATAATGGGAATTTTATTAATTATCTACGGTTTCTTCAAACTTATTGGAGAATTATTTGATCAGCTGCCCAAGATGCCAAAAAATCACAGATGAAAAAGGCAAGATGGATTTTTCCATCTTGCTTTTCGTTAATCAAAAACAGTTTGCCAATTGGGATCTTTGGATGCCTCATAACACATCTTTATTTGTTCAGGCGTATTTCGACCAAGTGATAACTTAGGCAGATTATTTAATGAAAAGTAACGACAATCTGTAGTTTCAATGTTCTTTTCGAATTCGCCACCTATTACCTTGCACAAATAAAAAGCTTTTATAATTCCAGTAGCTCGAATTGGCTTATTATGTTTATTTCGATCTTGTAAAGCGATCAATTTAATTGGTTTGACATCTCTACCTGATTCTTCTTTTGCTTCCTTAATACAGTTTTCTTCTGTAGAAAGATTGGCTTCACACCAACCACCCGGAAGTGACCAATCGTCAGATAGTTTCTCATGAACTAATAAAATCTGATCATCTTTAAAAATTGCAGCTCTTGTCTCTATTTTTGGAGTCTGATAACCTTCATCACCGCAAAATAAAGTTTTCACCTTTTCAATTGGTATCTCTGTTTTAACAGTCATCATTTCAGCCGCAATTTGGCGAATCTGTTCATATCGTTCACGATCAAAGACATCATGACCATATTTCAAACCATTTTGAGCAATGCTCTGTAATTCAATTGCCCAATCAGTAAATTGATCTCCTGTTTTCATCTTTAGCCTCTATCTTTTAATAAAAGTGTTAGATTTAATATGTTTTAAAATGCTATAACCTACGCTTTTAATTTGATTTTTACTACCATATGACTGATTTAAAAACATCACAATTCCATTTTTATTGTCTGTAGTAAGTTGCATCCAATTAGTAAAATGAGTATCTCCAAAATTACCATAAGCTAATTTCAGTTTACCACCATCTTTTAAATAAAAACCGCCAGAGTATGTATTAACTTTGGATTTTAAATGACTTAAATAATTGAATTTCTTCTCAGTTAAAACTTTGCCATTATGCAATCCTCGTTGAATCTTATAATAATCACCAGCGGTAGAGAATAAGTTTCCCGCACCTGTAAGTTGAGACACTACATATCTATTAGCATAAGAAGCGCTTTGATAGTTTTTACCATGACGATAAAGATATGAAATAGCATCTGTCTTTGAACGAGGAATATTTTGATAAATATATGTATGTTTTAAATGAAGTGGTTTAATAATTCTGCTTTTTACGTTTGCTGCATAAGATTTGCCTGTTACCTTGCGAATGATACCTGCAAGCAAAACATAATTGGCATTATTATAATTAAAAGCTCCCCGCTTGGTGTGAGATGTAGCATTGGCCTTAGCAACAGTCCAATTAATTGCGCCCTTTTCAGAGAAATTAATACCATGACTAGACTCGGTACCAATCACATTAATTCCTGAAGTATGGGTCATTAATTGACCTACTGTAATATGCTTAGCCTGCTTTAATCTTGGATACCACCGTGAGATTTTAGTATTTTGTGAAAACTTTTTTTGATAAATTAACTGCGTAATAATTGCCGCTGTTACAGATTTTTGCAATGAGCCAACAGGATATAATAATTTCTTATTACCATTTTTAATTTTACGTCTGTAGTAGCCATAACCAACATTAGCAGTTTGACGATGTCCATCCTTAACAATTTCAATCGTGCCGCGTAAATGATGCTTATTCATTGTTTTAATAGCATATTTACGTAATTGACTATTGGAATATGTCTTGGCATTAACTGTTGCGCTATTACCTAAAAAAATAAATGAAGATAAAAATGAAATGGCTAACATTATCTTTTTTGACTTCAATCTAAAAAATCCCCCTCTGCCATTTAATCCTGAAATATTCTACCACAAAATTAAAAGCACAAATATTGCCTACTAAACAATATTTGTGCTTTTTTATTTTTAGTTTTAGATCAAATTCATTTTTACTAAGTATTCCGCATTTTCAACAGTGTTCCAAGCTGCACCCTTTAAGAGGTTATCAGCTACGATCCACATATTAAATGCACCTGGATTTTCATAATCAGGACGAATACGACCAACAAAAGTCTCGCGCTTACCTGCTGCATTAATAGGTTGAGGATAAATTTGATGTTTAATATCATCTTCAAGCACAACACCTGGGAAGTCAGCAACTGCAGCCATGATATCTTGAGTTGTTGCACTTTCATCTTCAACAGTGAAGTATACACTTTCACCGTGAGCAATTGGAACAGGGACTCTAACACAAGTTGCAGTGACTTTGATGTCTTTAGCGTTCATGTCGTTAAGCATAATCTTCTTGGTTTCATGAATCATCTTCCATTCTTCATGAGAATAACCAGAATCTTCTAAGACATCAATTTGTGGTAAAAGGTTAAATGCTAGTGGATAATGCTTCTTATCACCTTTAGTTGGCAAAATTTGTGCATCTGCTTGCATATCTTTGCCATCCAAATAATCTTGTGTTTCCTTTTTTAATTCTTCAATTGCGGCTTGACCTGCACCGGAAGCTGCTTGATAAGTTGAAACGATAATTTGCTTCAAACCAAACTTTCTTCTAATTGGTTCCAAAGCCATCACCATTTGAATAGTTGAACAATTTGGATTGGCAATAATACCGTGATGCTCTTTCAATGCATCTGGATTTACTTCTGGTACAACTAATGGGACATCTGGTTCCATTCTAAAAGCACTGGTATTATCTACACAAACTGCACCGCGCTTAACAGCTTCTGGTAAAAATTTCTTTGATACTGCACCGCCAGCTGATGAAAGAACTAAATCAACGCCATCGAAGGATTCTGGTGTAGTTTCCTCAACAGTTAAATCTTGATCTCTAAACTTTAATACAGTACCAGCTGAACGTGATGAGGCTAATAACTTTATACTTTTTACCGGAATAGTTGACTTAGCCAATTGATCAATCATTCTTCTACCAACAGCACCCGTAGCTCCTAAAATTGCAACATTATATTCTCTAACCATTTTTATTCAACCTCTTGTAAAAAATCATTCATTCTCTTCATTGCTTCTTGTAAGTTCTCATCGCTAGATGCATATGACAATCTTACATAACCTTCACCGCCAGGACCAAAGGCACTACCAGGAGTTACGCCTACCTTAGCTTTGAAGGCCAAGTCTAATGCAAATTGCATATCATCTTTGCCATATTGAGATGGGATTTTCGTAAAGATGTAGAAGGCTCCTTCCGGCTTTACTGCTTGCATCCCCATCTTATTTAATTTTTCTAAGACAAAATCTCTTCGTTTTTGGTAAACTTTGCGATACTCCACTGGATCATTTAATCCATTTTCTAATGCTTCGATCGCTGCGGCTTGGGATGAATCAGTTGTCGTTGTTACCATTAAGCCGTGTACTTTACCGATTTGATCCATAATTTTAGCAGGTCCTGTAATGTATCCTAAACGATAGCCAGTCATCGCATGGGACTTGGATAAACCAGAAATATAAATTGCTCGCTCAGGAATCAAACTAGCAATAGAATGATGCTCAACACCATAAGTCAAAGTACTGTAAATTTCATCAGTAATAACGTACAAATGATTTTCTTCAATTACCTTAGCCAAAGCCTTAATTTCATCTTCTGTATATTCCACACCTGTTGGATTAGTTGGATAATTTAAAATCACGGCTTTAATTGTCGGATTTTCTTTAATAGTCTCAGTCAATTTTTGCGGCGTTAATTTGAAATTATCTGCAGTTGTGTTCATCAACACGTAACTGGCATCGGCTAAAGTAGCAACTGGCCAATATAATGAAAAGACTGGCGTTGGAATAGCTATCTTGTCACCAGGATTAGTAATAGCAAAAAGTGCAGCGTTGATCGCTTCTGTAGCACCAACTGTAACTACAATTTCTGTTTCTGGATCGTATTTAACGCCGATAGTCTTATCTAAATAGTTGCTAATAGCTTGTCGCAATTCTAATTTTCCTTTTTGAGGAGCATAGTGTGAATCATTATTTTGGATGCTTTTAATTGCGGCTTCTTTAACATGTTCAGGCGTATTCATATCAGGCTCGCCTAAAGTTAATTTGATGATTCCTGGAATAGTTGAAACCTTATTATCAAAGATTCTAATTCCTGAAGCTTTGACATTTTGTACTTTTTGGCTAAAACCTAAATCATTAGCTAATTCCGGCATAATCTTTCCTCCCTTAGTCTTTAAAGGATATTTTCTAAACCAATTACTAATTCATCTAATTGGTCAACTTTTTCTAACGCCACTTTTACTCCACTCATAAATGAGCCACGATCAAATGAATCTTGACGAATAGTTAATGCTTCACCCGGTCCCCCAAATAATACTTGTTCATGTGCAATATAGCCAGGCAGACGAACTGAATGAATCTTGATTCCTTGATAATCACCACCGCGAACATTTTTCAAGGTTTCCACTTCATCTGGTGCTGTTTGATGTTCAGGACGATTTTCAGCAATCATCTTAGCTGTAGCAAGCGCCGTTCCGGACGGAGCATCTTTTTTATCAGCGTGATGCATTTCAATAATTTCAACATCTGGGAAATATTTAGCAGCTTCTTTTGCAAATTTCATCAACAAAACTGCGGACATTCCGAAATTGGGGGCAATCAGACCGCCTACTTTTTCTTTTCTTGAAAGTTCAATCAGTTCTGCTTCTTGCTCATCACTCATACCGGTAGTACCTACTATTGGTCTAATATGATGTTGCAATGCAAATTTTACATTGTCATATACTGCCTTAGGTGTAGTAAAGTCGATCCAAAAGTCTGCTAAATGATCAGGAATTTCTGTCAGGCTCTTAAAAATTTTAGCGTCTGCAGGCAAATGATATTGTTCAGGATTATTTTCGGCAATTGGAGAAAGTCCTGCAACTACTTCAAAACCTGGCATATTGTTAACTAAATTCACGGCTTTTTGCCCCATGGCCCCCGTAAAACCTGCAATTAATACTTTTTTAGTCATTTTCAAGGTCCTTTCCTAAATCTAGTGGCAATTTTTGCAATAAGGCTTTATCTTCTAAGCCTAAATGCTGGGCTAAAGTTACTTTTTCTTCATCATTCAAGGCAACTAAAGGCAAACGACAATCTCCTGTTTCAAAACCTTGTGCATTTAAAACTGCCTTTACTGGTGATGGAGATGGATACATGAACAGAGCTTGCATTCTAGGCGTTAACCAACGTTGAATTCTTGCTGCTTCGGGATATTTTCCTTCATATAAAGCATCATACATCCGGCGCATTTCTTTAGTATAAATATGAGAGGCTACGGAAACGACACCATTTGCTCCGAGCAATCTTGCAGTTAAGGCTTGGGTATCTTCTCCGGTAAAGACTTGAAAATTCGCTGCTTTATGATCGATGATGTATTCCATTTCTTCAAGGGATGCACATTGCTTAATTCCCTTAATATTATCTAATTTAGATAATTGAACAACCGTCTCTTTTTCCATCTTGACGCCGGTTCTGCCTGGAATATTGTAGATTAAAATTGGCATCTTAACGTTGTCATTCACTGCAGTAAAGTGAGCAACCATGCTGCGTTGATTTGGCTTATTATATGGCGGTACAACAACCAATGCATAATCAATGCCGTCAATTTCTGCCACTTCATTGGTAAATTTAATTGTTTCAGCAGTATTATTGCTACCAGTTCCGGCAATCACAACAGCACGGCCATTAACGATTTGACCAAAGTGTTTATACAATTCGATCTTTTCATCATGAGTCAAAGTCGGGGTTTCACCGGTCGTACCACCTATCACAAAGCCATTACAGCCTTGCTCAATTAAGTAATTGGTTAATTTTTCCAAACTATCAAAATCAATCTTTTTATTCTCATCAAATGGCGTCACAATTGCCGTCAATAAATCTGCATCAATTAATGTAGCCATATTAGTTCCCCATTCTATCGATTAAAAATCCCTTAATTGCGTTAACTCCGCGCATAATACTCTTTTCGTCTGGATTCAAAGTTGCTGAATGCAGCTGTGAATTTGGATCACCAACACCTAGCCAAAACATTGTTCCTGGAAATTTGGCAAGTAAGAAGCCAAAATCTTCTCCTGTCATTTTTGGCTTAGTTTCAACAAAATCCACTTCCGGATTATTCTTCATATAATTAATGAAGTTTTTAGTTAGCTCTGGATTATTTTCTACTGGCCAATAACCACCCTGATTTAACTCAAGATTTACTTTCATGTTATAGCTACGAGCTATACCTTCACATAGATCACGCAACCGTTGATCAATTTGCAGAATCATTTTTTGCGTTAATCCGCGAATTGTTCCTTCAATCCGAGTCTGTCCAGCGATTACATTTCTAATAGTTCCAGCTCTAACCTTACCCAAAGTGATAACACCGCTTTGAATTGGATCGATACTTCGTGAAATAACCGTTTGTACTTGCATAATTAGACTAGCAGCAGCCACCACAGTGTCATTAGCATTCTGCGGAAAAGCCGCATGACCGCCCTTACCAACCAAATCAATGTTAACTTCAGTAGTTCCTGCAAATAATGTACCTTCACGACAACCAATTATTCCAGCCGGTAATTCAGGGTTATCATGCAAGCCATAGAATTCATCAGGCTTAAACTTCCCCTGAAAGATTCCTCTTTCATATGCTTTTTTACCGCCACTTTCACTTTCTTCAGCTGGCTGGAAAAAGAACAGCATATTATCCTTAGGCTGATTTTCACTGAAATAACTAAGTAGTCCTAATGCAACACTCATGTGAATATCATGACCACAGGCATGCATAACTCCTGGATGCTTTGACGAAAAAGGTAAATCTGTTTTCTCCTCAACTGGTAACGCATCAATATCGGTCCGATAACCAATTGTTCTTTGCGGATTGCTTCCTTTAATTAGTACCAAAATCGCTGTTGGTAATTCTTCTGGTACTTTTACAGTTAAAAATTCTGAATTAAATCCCTTAATTACTTCTAGTAAATAATCATGTGTCTCTTTTTCTTGTAAAGCTAATTCAGGAATTTCATGCAAATGCCTTCTAATTTGAATTAGCCCGCTTTCAGTTAAAACTGCCATAATTAAATCTTTCTCAAGTTATCTTCTAGTCCTGTCTTGCTCTCAGTTTGATCGTCAACCTTTTTAATTACCTTAGCAGGAACGCCAGCTACCATCGTATGTGGTGCTACATCATGAGTTACGACTGCACCAGCGGCAATTACGGCACCTTCACCAACATGGACACCTTCGATCACTACTGCATTGGCACCCATTACTACGTTGTCGTCAATCTTAACTGGAGTAGCAGAAGCTGGTTCAATTACGCCTGCTAAAACGCTGCCTGCACCGATATGGCAATGCTTGCCGACGATTGCACGTCCACCTAAAACAACCCCCATATCAATCATGGTATCATCACCTATTTCAGCACCGATATTAATAATCGCACCCATCATGATGACTGCATTTTTACCAATAGCTACCTGATCTCGAATAATAGCACCTGGCTCAATTCGCGCATCAAATTTCTTCATATCAATCAGAGGCACAGCTGAATTTCTAGCATTATTCTCAATACGATAATCTTGAATCTTGTTGTAATTTTCTTTTAAAAATGGTTCAACATCTTTCCAATCACCAAAAATCACTCCGGAATGTGCTTCAGTGAAATTGTCGATTCCTTCTGGAAACTTGATTTGATCAAGTCGTCCCTTAATAAAGACCTTAACTGGCGTTTTTTTAGGAGCATTGCCAATATAATTGATAATACTTTTTGCATCTAATTTCGTCATAATCTTTCCCCTTTAAAAATTAATCTTCATTATTATATGGTTGATCTAAATGAACTAAATCTTCTAGACTTTCTCGTTTAATGACTAGTTGAGCCTTGCCCTTTTCTGCAAAAACAACAGCTGGACGAGCATTGCGGTTATAATTTGAAGCCATTGAATAACCATATGCTCCAGTATCAAGCATTGCTAAAAGTGAGCCTGATTTAGTTGCTGGAAGTGCTTGATCTTCAGCTAAGATGTCACCACTTTCACAATATTTACCAGCGATTCTGACATGTTCAGTCAATTCAGCTCGAGGATCAGTAGCCAAAACTGTTTCATATTTTGCATCATATAGAGCTGGACGAATATTATCACCCATACCGCCATCTACAGTTACATATGGACGATGACCCGGAACAATTTTGCGACTCCCTGTTGTATATAAGTTATAACCGGCTGGTCCTACGATAGAGCGACCAGGTTCAATATCAATTTCTGGAAGTGGAGATGAGGCATTTTTAGCTTCTTCTTTGATAGTTTTAACAATTGCCCTAACAAATTCTTCTGGCTTTAATGGATTATCTTCTGCAGTATATTTAATACCAAAGCCACCGCCGACATTAATTACTTGAGCAGTATAACCATATTGACTACGCCAATTTTCAGCAATTTCCATTAATTTTTTAGCAGCCATTTCAAAACCATTCAATTCAAAAATTTGTGATCCAATATGAGCATGTAGCCCGATCATATTCATTCTTGAGTTAGCTAAAACTTGTTCTAAGGCTAAATCGGCTTGACCAGATTCTAAGTCAAAACCAAATTTACTATCGACCTGACCTGTTTGATCATATTCATGTGTATGAGCTGAAATGCCTGGCGTAATTCTTAACATGACATCAATTTTGGTATCTTGTTCACGTAAGACCTGATCCAATAACTTAATTTCATGAAAATTATCAACAATAATTTTGCCCACATGATTTTTAACGGCCATTTCAAGTTCTGACTTGGACTTATTATTACCGTGAAAACTGATTTTCTCTACTGGAAAATGTGCTTTCAAGGCTGTATATAACTCTCCATCTGAAACCACATCAGTGTAAGCTCCTTCTGCTGCAGCTACTTGGTACATCGCTATACAAGCAAATGCTTTGCTGGCATAACTGACGGCATACTTTACATTTTCTTCTTCAAAAACCTTTTTAAAAGCTCTAATTTGATTACGAATTTGCTCTACATCGTATACAACAAGAGGTGTGCCATACTTTTTAGCTAATTCAACTGTATCAACACCGCCAATAGTTAAATGTCCTGCTTGATTGATCTGATTTTCTAAAATTTGTGAATTCATATCTTGCCCCTAGTCTCTATCCATGCGAAGCACCCAATAAAAAAATCCATTGTCTGCGCTAAACAAACAATGGATTAGTCTTCACTTAATCTAATGGTCGATAGCGCTCCGCGAATTTTGTCCGCGACAGTCCGTAATTTATTCAATCACGACCCAGCTTATCCCTTTAGCCTGGTTTAAGCTTCGGCAACCTCCCCTTTCGCAATTAGTCTTCGTTTTGCCTAACTCGTAATTGCTACTTATGTCAGTTGCGCCTCTTCGATTTACATGTAGTCTACATTCTTATTAAATTTTAGTCAATACTTTTTTATTGATTTTTAATTTATACTATATATGCTTTTCTATTCAAGGCCGGTATTTTCAACTTTTTGTTGCAAGATTAAAAAATAATGCTAAAATTCAAATTAATTTAGTTTGGATCCATTTTTAAATTAACGAATTATGAAATTTCACTTTAAGGGGATTATGTTATGAAAGTAGTTAAGTTTGGTGGTAGCTCTTTAGCTAACGGACAAAATGTAGAACAAGCATTAAATATTATTTTAAGTGATCCTGAAAGACGCGTAATCGTAGTTTCTGCGCCAGGTAAAAGAAACGATGACGACATCAAAATCACAGATCTTTTAATCAAGTACGCCAATATGACACTTAAGAGTGAAAATACTGATGAAATCGTCCAAACCATTTTTATGCGTTATCAAGAAATCGGGCATTTCTTTGGTGTAGCTGACGAAGAACTTAAGGTTATCAAAGATATTCTTTTAGCTTTACCTAGCAGAAATTATCCTAATTCGAGCTACTTAATGGCCGCTTTTAAAGCTCACGGCGAACGTCTTAACGCCCGTTTAATTGCCATGATATTGCAACATCAAGGTGTTAAAAGTCGCTTTCTTGATCCAACAGAAGCGGGTTTAATCGTTACGGGCGAACCTAACGATGCATTGGTCAATCCGGAAAGTTATCTCAATCTTGACCAAGTAAAAATAGAACCTGATGAACGGGTTATTTTCCCTGGATTTTTCGGTATCACCCCATCAGGTAATATTGCCACATTTTCACGTGGTGGATCCGATATTACTGGGGCGATTCTAGCTCGCGGATTTCATGCAGATATGTATGAAAACTTTACAGATGTTAACGGAATTTTTGCAGCTAATCCGCATATTGTAGATAATCCACAATCCATTAGGAAAATGACTTATCGCGAGATGCGAGAACTATCTTATGCGGGCTTCTCTGTTTTTCACGATGAAGCTTTGATTCCCGCTATTCAAGGCCAAATTCCTATCAACGTAAAAAATACTCATGAGCCTGATCAACCTGGTACTATCATCGTTCCAGACAAGGACTTTGTACCAGATAATGTTATTACTGGTGTAACCAGCCAAAAACAATTCTCAGCTCTTTATTTGCATAAATATTTGCTAAACAAAGAAGCTGGTTTTACTTTACGTATCCTACAAATCTTGTACAAGCACAATGTGCCATACGAACACATGCCTTCTGGTATTGATGACATCACAATTATTTTTAACAATGATTTCCTAAATGATCAGCTAATTGATCAAATTTGTAATGAAATTCAAGCAACAATCAATCCAGATCAACTTGAATGGATTGACGATTATGCCATTATCATGGTCGTTGGTGAAGGAATGAAGAAATATCATGTTGTTAGTCGCCAAATTTTAGATTCTTTAGGTGATCACGATATTTCACCTCGCATGATCAACCAAGGTGCATCCCAAATCTCAATGATGATCGGAACCAAGAAGGAAAAGGCAGACGAAGCAGTTAAAATTATCTATCAACAATTTTTTACGAAGGGAGAAAATCATGGTTAAGTTATTAAAAGTACATGGGTCACAAAATCATTTCTTTATCCTTGATCAAACCGAATTGAAGCAAGAATTGTCTGATTCTGAACTAAAAGAATTAACTATTAAGCTTACAGATTCACAAACTGGTCTTCTTGACGGTGCAGACGGTGTATTAGTAGTCAATAAGCCAGTCAGAGAAAATGCTTTGGCCCAAATGCGTGTTATCAACGCCGACGGTAGTGAAGCTTCAATGTGTGGCAACGGGCTTAGAACTGTCGCTCGTTATTTAAGTGAAAAGTACCAAAAAACTAATTTCTTGGTTGATACAATGAATGCTAGTCTCCGCGTTAGAAAAGACGATGACTTTGCCCCAAGCGTTCCTGCCTTTGCAGTTGAAATTTCGCCTGTCCATTTCAATAAAGAAGCCTTGCCATTTGATAATTTAGGACATGATCGTCTAATAGATGATTTTGCTCCTGAACTTTATCCCGGTTTACGTTTTTCTTCTATTGCCGTGCCGAATCCCCATTTAATTAGCTTTGTTAATCAAAAACAAATAACAGGTCCTATCCTAGGAATCGTCGGTAAACGACTCAATAGTGAGAATCCTTACTTCACTGATGGTGTTAATGTTAATTTTGCTCAAATCCTTGATAAGAATCGCTTATTTGTGAGGACTTATGAACGCGGTGTTGGCTTTACCAATGCTTGTGGAACTGGAATGTCTGCTACCTCATTAGCATTTTGTTTAACCAAACCAGAAATGGCAGAATTTGACACACCAATCAACGTTTACAATCCAGGCGGCATGGTAAAAACCATTGTTCACTATGAAGACAATAATTACTGGATTGAACTCATTGGAAATGCGACCTTTACTCATCAAATTTCTATTGCTGAAGAGGATTTAAGAAATAGGAACTTTGCTAATGCACAAATTACTGAAACTAATGAGCAAACCGCCTATGAAAGATTTGTCGATAATTTACCTAAATTCAACGACATTACAACTTTAGCGTAATCAAAAGTGTCTGGGAAAAAACTAATTCCTAAGACATGAAAAAAGAACGATGATTTCC
>NZ_PCZF01000099.1:0-1794 GCF_002554115.1 Lactobacillus sp. UMNPBX4 | reverse complement strand
CGCCGATGAATATATCTCAGATATTGGATCGGGCTTAAACTATAAACGTCCTAAATGGCTTAAGTTGATCAAAGACATCGATGCAAATCAGATTAAAGAGATCTACGTTACTTATGAAGATCGCTTTATCCGTTTTGGCTTTAAGTTCTTTCAAGAATTTTGTGCTTGGCATGACTGTAAGATAATCGTCTTAAACAATGAGGATACTTCGCCAGATAAGGAGCTAGTGGAAGACTTAATTAGCATTATTCATGTTTTTTCATGCCGTCTTTATGGACTGAGAAGGTATAAAAACAAAATAAAGAACGATCCTAATTTAAAAGAATAAGCGATGCATCTATAAAAGGAGGTGGATAAAATGCCAGAATACTATATAAAAACCAAATCCTATGAGCTGTTTCCCAACAAACAGATGAAGGCTGTTTTTGATCGCAATTGCGATTATCGGAGATTCTGCTGGAATGAAGCCTTGGCTTTGTGGAATGACGAATACGACATTAGGCAGCTGATGCTTGATAAAGAGATCAAAGCTGAACTGCGAAAGGCCAAGAGTCAACGCAAATTTACTGCCGAACAAGAAGAAATGCTTGCCAGCTATCCTGCGCCTAATTGGAAAGCCATCAGGAATAAACTAGTGGCAGAAAAAGAAGACTGGCAATTTAGCTATTCAGCCCATCTATTGCAGCTAGCCGTACAGGATTTGGGCAAAGCCTGGCAAAATTTTTTCAATAAGGCTCAAAAAGATTGGGGCAAGCCTAAATTTAAATCTAAGCGGGCTCCCAAGCAAGGCTTCAAGAGCGACCAAGCTAGAATTGTTAATGGCAAGCTGGTTTTGGAAAAGCCTCAAGGGTTGAAAGCAAATTGGCAACCAATAAAATTGTCAGAAAAGCCTTTTGATTATCCTACAGGAACAATGTCTTTCTATCGAGTAAGGGATAGGTATTATGTGGCAATTCCATATAAGATCCCCAAAGATAGGTTCGAAATCAAAAAGAAAACAGGCAAAGCGACCGGGGTAGATATAAACGTAGGCCATTTCAATTATGAAGATGGTCAGCTTTTGATTATTCCTAAGTCTTTGACCAAAACATACAGCAAAATAAAGCATTATCAAAAGCAGCTGGCAAAGAAGCGAACAGTCAACGGTAGAATTAAAGGTGCGCAAAGCAAGAAATACTTGAAGACGAGAATCAAGCTTCAGGCATCCTATCAGCGTGCCCAAAACATTCAAACGGATTTAATGCATAAATTTACTACTGAACTGGTAAACAATTACGATCAAATAGCGATTGAAGATCTGGGAGTCAAAGGCATGCTTATGAGCCATGTGGCTTCAAAAGGCATGCATCGAAGCATGTTTGGCTTGTTTAGAAAGCTTTTAACATATAAATGCGAATGGTATGGTAAAGAACTGATTATTGCCAACAAGCTATATCCATCAACGCAAAGATGCGCAGCATGCGGCTTGGTCAAAAAAGGCGATGAAAAGATCACGCTGCAGGGCAATAAAAAGCATGGCACCAAGCATAACGAGTTTGTCTGTTATAATCCTAGCTGTCCTAATTACAATAAAAAGGTTGATCGCGACGAAAATGCCATGGCCAACCTAACGCTGCTAGTAAAGCATCCAGAGTTAAATCGAGCCTTATAAGATAATTGCGGGCGAGGCTACGTCCGAAAAAATGCCAAAAGAGCTAGTCAATGCGATTACTTCTAAATTGAAATATCGGAATACTAGCGTAGACGTTGGTAAGAGAAATGGAAAGCACGAATAGTCCAAAATGTATGAAAATA
>NZ_PCZF01000098.1:0-1799 GCF_002554115.1 Lactobacillus sp. UMNPBX4 | reverse complement strand
GGTCCAGATGGACTTTTATTTTTATAAAGTGTTCAACTTGATTTTACAATCGGCGAAAATAAAAAAGTCGACACTTACACTTTAAGAGGTGCGGCTAATCATAATTTCTACATTAATGGTAAATTAGTGCAGGTAGTTAATGGTCAATATGCGGTTCCAGTTGATGTTACTTCAGGAAAGATCGTATTTACTTCTGATGAAGCTGGAAAGAATGAGTTATATACTTTCAAGGTAACAGATGTGGATCCAGATTCTCCAGCAGCCGAAACTAATGATTCAGATGATTCCGACAATTCAAATCCAGGAAAAATTGACTCAGAGGACCTAGGCAATATTAGCTTTGATCATTTTGAAAAGAATGAAATTGATTTTACTAATATAGATGATGCTAAAGAAGATGGATATGACCCATTAACAGGTAACTGGAATGTTACAGGATCTGTTGATCCAGATAAAGTTGCTAGTTTAATTGCAGTTGTGCAGGGTAATTCTGAAAATGATCCAGCTAATTTAATCAAATTTGATAAGGATGGTAATTTTAAATTTACTTTTAAGGCACCTGAAACTGGTCAGAAGGCAATACAGTATATTTATACTACTAAAGACGGAGAAAAATACCGTGGTGTAATTGGAGCAATAGTGGATTTTGAAACTACAACTTTGAATGTCGAATTGCCAACTATCACTAATCAACCAGTTTTGCATATTTTAGGTACTGCTAATGATAATATGAGTGGCTATTCTGTCATAATAGACGGTAATAATATATTTACTCAAAGAAATACCAGGGAAGTTAATAGTTATCCAGAATCTGGCCAATCACTTAATCCATACGGACCATATAACATTAACTATGATGTTAATTTAGATGACAATAATGGTCGGCCAAGTGATCATATCATTACAATTAAGGTAGTGGATCAAGTAGGTAATGTCACTAAGAAGAAATTCAATGTACATTATGATCCTAATTACACGGGGCAACCTGAGATTACGTCAGGTGTTGATATGCCAACTACTTCAGAACAACCAATTAGTAAGCCACGTGTTGTAATTCCAACTAATAATTCTAGTGATACTGAAGTTTCAACAGACACCATCACCCTAATCTTAACTCACAACGCCTTCGTCTATGATGGTGACGGCAATGTTGTAATTACAGACGGCAAGAATACTTTGCTTGAAAAGGGCAATACTATTTCTGCATGGCACAAGGGTCAAATCACTACCTTGGCAGGCAGAAGTACGTTCAAGTCGGTGATAACAAGTATGTGAAGTTGTTCAACACTTTGCTTAAGAAACTTGTAGTTCACAACTCATACCTTTACGATGCTAATGGCAAAGCAACTGGTAAGAAGCATAAGTTGACCGTTGTAAAGCATGGTAAGTTTGTTTACGTTTGGAACAATGGCGAAGAATTCAGAATTAATGGTAAAAAGTTCTGTCGCTTAGCCAACGGTAAGTTTATCAAGGTAGCTAACTTACAAACCGTTAAAGCAATCAAGATAAAACATTACAGAGCACGTTTATATGATAAAAACGGTAAGTTACTTAAGAAACATATTACTTTGACTAAGGGTAAATGCTACTGGGCATGGAATGATGCCAAGATAGTTAAAATCCATGGTAAGAAATATTACAGAGTAGGAAAGAACAGATATGTTCGTGCAAATAAGGCTGCAAAAGTAGAGATCAAAACAGCCCTAGATGCTGATAAGCTCAAGTAGAAATAGATTTAGATACGAAAGTGTCTGGGAAAAAACTAACTTTCAGATACCAAAAGACGATCAATCCAACTC
>NZ_PCZF01000097.1:0-1805 GCF_002554115.1 Lactobacillus sp. UMNPBX4 | reverse complement strand
AAAAACCACGATTTAGTAGTTGCCGAGGAACTAAGAAGCAGAAATCTGTTAAAGAATCATGCCTTGTCTCAAGCCATTTCTGATGTTGGTTGGCGTAGTTTCCTGAACATGCTGGCTTATAAGGCAGATCTATATGGCAAAGAATTTCTAACAATTGATCCTAAGTACACCACCCAAAGATGCCATCAATGTGGCAGTATTATGGGACAAAATAGCTATAAGAAATTAACCCTTAAGGATCGGGAATGGACGTGCCCAATCTGTCAGACGCACCATATTCGCGATTGGAATGCGGCAGTGAATATTCTAGAAAAAGGATTAGGCAAGTGGCAGAATCCTAAAATAAAAGAAGCAACCTTATTCGGGGCTGCAGTCCGCTAGCAACTCACGGACTCAAAAGGCTTTGGTAATTAGACGACCTCTATCGGCAATAGCCAAAAGATTATTGCTGGTAAGTCAAGTCCGTATCTAAGCAAGTTGGTGTTCTGGTTAGCGTAAGCTAACGAGCCACTAAGCCCTAGACTTCAGTCTAGGGTAGTTGACCTAAATGTTGCTAATAAGCATAAGCAGAAGTTATTCCGCAGAATAAAAAATAGATATTTTTCTTTAGGTCTGAAA
The DNA here is from genome assembly GCF_002554115.1 of Lactobacillus sp. UMNPBX4. Taxonomy (NCBI): domain Bacteria; kingdom Bacillati; phylum Bacillota; class Bacilli; order Lactobacillales; family Lactobacillaceae; genus Lactobacillus; species Lactobacillus sp. UMNPBX4. The sequence goes on along the minus strand of NZ_PCZF01000097.1, from coordinate 1,187 downwards.
CGTACTTAAATAAGTAGTGAAGAGATCGTTTTAGAAAGGAAAATATCATGTCAATTAAAGAAGATGCACAAAGAATTCATGCTAACTTATTAGAAAAAACGGATCCAGAAGCCTTAGAACGGATTAATCATTTTGCTTTTGATGAAGTACAAGCTGCGGTTGATTTGCCTGATAGAACTAAGATGTTGTCAACGCTGGCTTATTTGTTAGGGATGCAAGGGATTGACGAGTATAAGGTCATGCTTCCCGTTGCTCTTGATAACGGGGTTAGTCCAGTTGAAGCTAAAGAAGTTTTGTATCAAGCTGTTGACTATTTAGGATTAGGTCGTGTTTTTCCATTTTTCAAAGCAACTAACGATATTTTGACTGCAAGAGGAGTAGATTTGCCGCTACCAGGTCAGTCAACCACAACGATGAAGAATCGCCTAGAAAAAGGTGAAGAGACGCAAATTCGTTTATTTGGTCCGCAAATGAAGGATTTTGCCAAGAAGGGTACCATCAACAAGTGGCTTGTAGATAATTGTTTTGGTGATTACTACACCAGAAAAGGTTTAGACGATCGTGACCGCGAAATGATTACATTTTGCTACATTGCTGCACAAGGTGGCTGTGAACCACAATTATTATCACATGCGCAAACTAATATTAGATTGGGCAACGACAAGGAATTCTTAATGAAGGTCATTGAACAAAATGTGCCATTCATTGGATATCCTCGTTCACTTAATGCAGTGAGAATCGTTAACCAAGCTGATGAAGCAGTTAACGGAAAAGATTAGAAAATTAATAAATTAAGCCCTTTCATTTAACAGCTTAAGCTAATAGAACTAGAATAGATGCTGTAGATGAAAGGAAGCTTATAATTATGGCAGATGCAAAAGAAATTGAACAAACAGCAATGATTGATCGTGAAATGGACCAAGTATTTGATTGGGCAAAGGGTAACTCAATGCCTATTCGTGACGCTATTTGGGACCACGAAATGGAAGCAAACAACCATGACACCATGAAGACTGAAGCAGCCTGTGAATGGATGCTCAAGGCCGATGATGACAAGATCAAGGATTACTGCGAAAAAAACTTAAAGAAGTAACTAAAATATTCTACTAGTCTTAATAATTTCGTCTGCTTTAAAGTGTCTGGGAAAAAACTAACTTTCAGATACCAAAAGACGATCAATCCAACTC
>NZ_PCZF01000096.1:0-1840 GCF_002554115.1 Lactobacillus sp. UMNPBX4 | reverse complement strand
AAAGTGTCTGGGAAAAAACTAATTCCTAAGACATGAAAAAAGAACGATGATTTCCTTTTCGATTTCATCGTTCTTTTTCTATACTTTAACTGCCTTCCTTGATATTATTAAATCGCTACAGTATAAAAAGAAAGAAGACAATCTCAATGTATCAAAATTATACCACAGGCCAGACTGCTTTAACACTTAATTTAGACTTTACTATACCTAACAATCACTTGGCAACAGTGATCGGCTGGTTCGTCGATTCGATTCCAGAAGACGTCCTATTGGGCGATTCTGCCAAAACCGGGCGTCCTGCCTATCACCCTGCTATGATGCTTAAGATCTTGCTTTTTGCTTATTCTCGCAGAGTATTCTCAGGCAGAAAAATTGCGCTGATGTTAGAAGAAAATCTACCAATGATGGTATTGGCTGAGCACCAGCAGATTTCATACCATACCATCAATAATTTTAGATCGAGCGACCACGCCAACGAATTGGTCAAGAAATGCTTTCTTTACTTTACCAACCTACTGGAACAAGAAGGCTTGATCAACGAAGGGGCTATCTTCATCGACGGCACGAAAATCGAAGCCGATGCCAATCGCTATAGCTTTGTCTGGCGCAAGGCAGTTGAAAAGTATCATGAAAAGCTCAAAGGTCAAGCAGTTGAACTATATGATGAACTGATTGCCAAAGAAGTCGTCAAAGCAATGGCAAAAGAGCAAGTACAAACCAGTCAGGGGTTGACGGAGCTAGCGCAAGAAACGGAAGCTGAAATTGAAAAACTGACTGAAGAGATTGCCCAAGAGCCTAAAGCCATTCCTGGCGGCTCGGCTAGAAAAGCAAAAAGACGAGCTCTAAAAAAGCTGCTTCATAAGCTAAGAAAAGACTACGTGCCTAGAATGAAGAAGTATGAAGAGGCAGAAGAAGTCTTTGCTGGGCGAAATAGCTACTCTAAAACCGACCACGATGCGACGTTCATGCATATGAAAGAAGACCACATGAAGAACGGCCAGCTCAAGCCAGGCTATAATATCCAAGTCGCTACAACGGATCAATACGTAGTCGATTTTGCTTTGTATCCCAATCCGACTGACTTTAAGACGCTAGAGCCTTTTTTAAAACAGATGACGACAATGGACAAGTTCGATAAGATCGTCGCCGATGCTGGCTACGGCAGCGAGTACAACTACTCAATGCTTGAAGAAGAATATTCAGACAAGCAGTACTATATCCCTTATACCATGTACGAAAAGGAACAAACTAGAAAGTACAAAAACGATCCAACTAAGCTAGCCAACTGGTTCTATGATGAAGAAGACGATTACTACCTTGATCAAAACGGCGTTAGGTTTAGCTTCAAATGTTATAGTCGGCGTAAAGATAAATCGACTGGTCAGGTTCGCGATTTTAAGGTTTACGAAGCGGATAAATTTCAATTAACGCCAGAATTAGAGCGTTTAGCCAAAACCAAGAGCGGACGCCAGCGGCAGGTTCGCTATAATCCTAACTGGCAATACTTAAAAGAAAAAGCTAAAGGAGTTCTCCAAAGTCCTGAAGGCAGGTACATCTACAGCAAGAGAAAGTATGATGTGGAGCCAGTTTTTGGACATTTGAAGAACGTTTTTGGCATGCGTCGAACTCATTTAAGAGGCAAAAAGAAGGTTGAAACTGATGTGGGAATAGCCTTCATGATGATGAATTTAAGCAAATATTGGAACAGAAGATGGTCAAAGGACCAATCTTCTTTACACAAAAATAAAAATAACAAGAAAAAGACGGTCAAGCAACTCAAATTAAGAGTTGGATTGATCGTCTTTTGGTATCTGAAAGTTAGTTTTTTCCCAGACACTTT
>NZ_PCZF01000095.1:0-1845 GCF_002554115.1 Lactobacillus sp. UMNPBX4 | reverse complement strand
CCTATTATTAATCTTTTGTTATTGGTATTAATTGATCTACAATACAGCAATCAATTCAACTGGTATGTCGCTGCCTCATCGATCGTGATTGATAGTGCAGCTTTATCAATTCAGGCAATGTCGCAATTATTGATTACAGATGCTAATTTGGGCATCGATCTTGAAATGATAGCAAAAAGACCATACAGTCCTTATTATTGGGGGACTAAATTCCTTACTTCATTAATTGCAGGAATCGTCTTGGGTGTAATCAATGTGATATTGCTATTATTATTCGGCTTGCCTTGGGGGGTGTTCTTCCGTTGCTTGGTAATTTTACCAGTTGCCTGCGTTTTTGGTGCTGTTATGGGTTTTACAGGTTGGAGCTTGTCATGGCAAATGAAAAATCCTTACTTTTTCACTAACCTATTTGGTTCAGTAATTACCATTGTTTCAGGTGTATTGGTTGTAATTTCTAATTATCCTGCATGGTTAAGAAGTTTGAGCTATATTTTTCCATTTTATGAGTTAGTTAATTTCGTCAAATTAAATAATACTAATCTATGGTTGGGTATTTTGATTGCAGCTATTTGGTTAGTAATTGGTATTGTGCTCTATGTGACTCAAATTAAGTCAGTTTTGAATAAAAAAATACATCAATATTAAAAAGTGAGCTAATCATATCATGATATGACTAACTCACTTTTTTAACATTTAAAATGATTTTAAATTAAGCAAAATAACAATGTTATTGGTGTTAGAATGTTGGTTATTTCTAAGGACATAATTATGAAAGACATAAAAATTATTAAAGGCGATATTACTAAGATGAAAGCCAACGCGATCGTTAATGCGGCTAATAATTCATTACTTGGTGGTGGCGGCGTTGATGGTGCCATTCATAGAGCAGCGGGTCCACGTTTGCTTGAAGAATGCATGACTTTGCATGGTTGTCCAACAGGTGAAGCAAGGATAACACATGGCTATAATTTGCCTGCGAAATATGTGATTCATACAGTGGGCCCAGTTTATGCTGGCAAGACTAGTGATGCGCATATGCTAGCTTCTTGCTACTATAATTCATTGGCTTTGGCAAAGAAAGTGGGATTACATAGCGTGATTTTTTCAGCTATTTCTACGGGTGTGTATGGTTATCCTGCAGAAAGTGCAGCTAAAGTTGCAGTTGATACTATTCAAAAGTGGCAAAAGGAAAATTCTGATTATAAGATGGATATTTCGCTATGTGCCTATGATGGACGGATGTATCGCTTGTATGAGAAGATGGTAGCGTAGGATTTATTAAAATCAATTAAACCCTGGTTGGTGATAAAAGTGGAAACAGTAGATAATTACGGGGCTATATTTAAAAATATACGTGAAAAAAGGGATTGTCATTAACTCAAGTTGCAAGAGGAATAATTTCTCCAGCCACACTATCTAGATGGGAGAATGGTAAAGGAGAAATGTATTTTGGTAACGTAGTGAGTCTCTTGCAACGGTTAAATATTTATCTAGATGAATCCATTAGTATTCCACAATATAGTAGAAAAGATAATACAGCTAAGACAAATCCGTGTCATATAGCAGATTATTATGAAAGCAAAAAGCTATCCTCTCAAACCAAAGGTTTCAAAAAGATAGCTATTGCTTCAATTCATAAACTAATCAGAACCATTTATGCCCTGATTATCAATGATCAACCATATGATTACAACGTAGCCACACATAATCAAAAAGACTTTAGTCGTAATTAATTGATCAAGTACATTATAACGCTAAGCCCAAAAATCAGATATGGATCTGGGCTTATTGTAAGTGTCAATGTTTTTGCGGTAGCCTTTAAACCATTAGTCTAACCTTAATTTC
>NZ_PCZF01000094.1:0-1882 GCF_002554115.1 Lactobacillus sp. UMNPBX4 | reverse complement strand
TCTTTGAGGTACTACCCTCAAAACTAAACAAAGTTTCTCAGTGTGCTTCCGCTTGCTTAAGTGACTTCTCTTAGTATCTCTACTCTCCATCACTCTCGCTTCCTTAGAAAGGAGGTGATCCAGCCGCAGGTTCTCCTACGGCTACCTTGTTACGACTTCACCCCAGTCATCTGCCCTGCCTTAGACGGCTCCTTCCCGAAGGTTAGGCCACCGGCTTTGGGCATTGCAGACTTCCATGGTGTGACGGGCGGTGTGTACAAGGCCCGGGAACGTATTCACCGCGGCGTGCTGATCCGCGATTACTAGCGATTCCAGCTTCGTGCAGTCGAGTTGCAGACTGCAGTCCGAACTGAGAACAGCTTTCAGAGATTCGCTTGCCTTCGCAGGCTCGCTTCTCGTTGTACTGCCCATTGTAGCACGTGTGTAGCCCAGGTCATAAGGGGCATGATGACTTGACGTCATCCCCACCTTCCTCCGGTTTGTCACCGGCAGTCTCATTAGAGTGCCCAACTTAATGCTGGCAACTAATAACAAGGGTTGCGCTCGTTGCGGGACTTAACCCAACATCTCACGACACGAGCTGACGACAGCCATGCACCACCTGTCTTAGCGTCCCCGAAGGGAACTCCTAATCTCTTAGGATGGCACTAGATGTCAAGACCTGGTAAGGTTCTTCGCGTTGCGTCGAATTAAACCACATGCTCCACCGCTTGTGCGGGCCCCCGTCAATTCCTTTGAGTTTCAACCTTGCGGTCGTACTCCCCAGGCGGAGTGCTTAATGCGTTAGCTGCAGCACTGAGAGGCGGAAACCTCCCAACACTTAGCACTCATCGTTTACGGCATGGACTACCAGGGTATCTAATCCTGTTCGCTACCCATGCTTTCGAGCCTCAGCGTCAGTTGCAGACCAGAGAGCCGCCTTCGCCACTGGTGTTCTTCCATATATCTACGCATTCCACCGCTACACATGGAGTTCCACTCTCCTCTTCTGCACTCAAGAAAAACAGTTTCCGATGCAGTTCCTCGGTTAAGCCGAGGGCTTTCACATCAGACTTATTTTTCCGCCTGCGCTCGCTTTACGCCCAATAAATCCGGACAACGCTTGCCACCTACGTATTACCGCGGCTGCTGGCACGTAGTTAGCCGTGACTTTCTGGTTGATTACCGTCAAATAAAGGCCAGTTACTACCTCTATCCTTCTTCACCAACAACAGAGCTTTACGATCCGAAAACCTTCTTCACTCACGCGGCGTTGCTCCATCAGACTTGCGTCCATTGTGGAAGATTCCCTACTGCTGCCTCCCGTAGGAGTTTGGGCCGTGTCTCAGTCCCAATGTGGCCGATCAGTCTCTCAACTCGGCTATGCATCATCGCCTTGGTAAGCCGTTACCTTACCAACTAGCTAATGCACCGCGGGGCCATCCCATAGCGACAGCTTACGCCGCCTTTTATAAGCTGATCATGCGATCTGCTTTCTTATCCGGTATTAGCACCTGTTTCCAAGTGGTATCCCAGACTATGGGGCAGGTTCCCCACGTGTTACTCACCCATCCGCCGCTCGCGTCCCCAGCGTCATTACCGAAGTAAATCTGCTGGTTCTGCTCGCTCGACTTGCATGTATTAGGCACGCCGCCAGCGTTCGTCCTGAGCCAGGATCAAACTCTCATTTTGAAATTTAAGTTTGAATGATTGCTCATTCGATTATTTAAGATCTTTGTCTCAAATTTATTGCTTGCGAATTGACTTCGCTTCTTGTTTGGGTTTTACACCCGCACACTTTTAGCGAAACTTTGTTCAGTTTTCAAAGTACTACCTCCGTCTGGCTGAACCAGACGGCTTTTATATTTTATCAAATCTCAAATCCTTTGTCAAGAACTTTTTT
>NZ_PCZF01000093.1:0-1937 GCF_002554115.1 Lactobacillus sp. UMNPBX4 | reverse complement strand
CTTGTGTGTCGGGCATGACATTTCATCTAGTCTAGTGAAAGTCTAGACCACGGGTAGTTGTCGCCAAGTGTAGTGAACCACAAGCTGATAGCGGTGACGCTATGGGTGAAGGAAGTGGCTAGCGAGTTTTCCGAGCCTACGTACAGAAATCTGGTCAGGCCAAATGGTGGATAAGACTGCAAGACAAGTCGAAGTCCAAAAGACAACCGTAAAACCAAGACGGTAAACCAGGAGGCAGTGGAAAATAAGAGATGAATGTCTTACCCCGAGAGATCTCGTGGACAGGCAAGCCGAGCAAGCTTTAATAACAGCGATCGTAAGCCTGGTCGAAAAAGGTTAGCCACGAGAAGTCAGCTGAGGTCATAGTAGCGATGAAGGCTCTGTAATAGAGCTGGATGCGAAGGACCTAATGTTTGTAAGAGAATATCCTGCTATAAGCAATGTTCAGACAGTCCGAATAAGAGGATAGCCTAGCACAAAGAGAACGTAACTCTTTGATGGTGAAAGCAATTGGGACGATTCCGAATAGATTTACAAATAGAAATGGAGATATCACGAGATGGAATTGATAGAGCAGATTTTAAGCCAAGGCAATCTCAAAGAAGCAATTCACAGAGTCAAAATCAATAAGGGCGCTCCTGGAGTGGACAATAAAACGGTCGATGAGCTTGACGGCTACTTTAAGAAGCACCAAGCGGAAATCAAGGATTCGATCATGAAAATGAAATATCGTCCGCAAGCCGTACGTAGAGTCTACATACCTAAAGCCAATGGCAAGAAGCGTCCGCTGGGAATCCCAACCGTCGTGGATCGGGTAATCCAACAGGCAATCGCCCAAGTCTTGATGAAGATATATGATCCCCGCTTCAGCGACCATAGCTATGGCTTTAGACCAAAACGCAGTGCTCACGATGCCATAGAGCAAGTCTTGGAATACCTAGATGAAGGCTACCAATGGGTAATTGATTTAGACATTGAGAAATACTTTGACACGGTCAATCATGATAAATTAATTTCAATAATCAGAGAGCAGGTAAACGACAAAACCACCCTCCACTTGATCCGGGCATTCCTAAAAGCCGGAATCATGGAAGATGGCTTGGTTAAGCCCAATAAGCTTGGCGTGCCACAAGGCGGACCTCTTTCGCCGATTCTATCGAATATCTATTTAGATAAAATGGATAAGGAATTAGAACAAAGAGGCGTGCACTTCGTGCGCTATGCCGATGACTGCAATATCTTCGTTAAAAGCAAAAAGTCGGCTGATCGGGTCATGAAGTCAATCTCGTCATGGCTAGAAAGGAAACTGTTCTTAAAGGTCAACGCAACTAAAACTAAAGTCGTGCGACCAACCAAGAGCAATTTTCTAGGATTTACCTTCTGGAAAAACGGCGAACGCTGGCAGACAAAGCCAGGAGACGACCGCAAAGCCAAGCTCTACGACAAGATTAGAGAACTGTTGAGTCGCCGTAAAGCAGCTGCCCAGCCCTTATCAGTGGTTTTTACTAAGATAAATCAAGTAGTCAGAGGCTGGATCAACTACTTCAAAATTGGCGATATGAAACACTTTCTGTTTAAATTCAGTCAATGGATGCGCCATAAGATACGAGTAGTAATCATTAAGCAATGGAAGCGCTCCAAAAGAATATATACCAACCTGATGCGAATAAACAAGGCGCTAAAGTGCAACTTTAGCGACGAAGATATCCGCAAAGTAGCCAATGCGCGATTAGGATGGTATAAGCGCAGTGCAGGACAAGTCGTAAATTTCCTGCTCAGTCCCCAAGTCTTAGGGATAAAGAAAGCAGATCGCCCAGGATTGGTCGATCCGCTAGAATATTATATATCTCGTAAAGAATTACAAATGTAGCGCCGGATACGGAACCGTACGTCCGGTGCAATGAGAGGGGCGAGAATTAAACTCCCTCTACTCTATT
>NZ_PCZF01000092.1:0-2128 GCF_002554115.1 Lactobacillus sp. UMNPBX4 | reverse complement strand
CCTGGTGCAATTCGCTACCAAGAAAAATATTGGCATATCATACACCAGATGAAATCTTTGAAAGAGAATTGGATCATATCTATCAAGCAGCTTAAGTGTTCAATTTATTATTGCAATTTACGTTTGAATAATAAAAAAGACTTTTCCAAATTTTAGGAAAAGTCTTTTTGTTTTATCCTGCGATAAATGTATATGGTTTAATATGATTCAAAATTTGATATCCGACTTGTTTTTGAGCATTTTCGTCACCCGCAGTTTGATTTAGGAACATAATTAAACCATTGCGATTATCAGTCGTCATTTGGAACCAAATACCAAAGTGGGTACCACCAAGATTTCCGTATGCCGATTTTATGGTGTCGTTGTTATCAAGATAAATACCACCGGAATAGTTATTAACCCTGCTTCTTAAGTGAGTAAGGTAATAGAAGTCTGATTTATTTAAAATTGCACCATTGGATAGGCCAACTTGAATTTTGTAATAATCCATTGGGGTAGTAAACATGTTGGCCGCACCTACAAGTTGGGAAGCCTGTGTTTTAGTTATATATTCAGGATCTTGATAATTTTTGACATTCCAAATGTATGAGATGGGATCAGTTTTCCAGCTAGGAATATTTTGGTAAAGATAGGTATTTGCTAATCCTAATTTGTTAACAATACGATTATTAAAATTAGTTTCATATGATTGACCACTAACCTTTTTGATAATACCCGCTAATAGGATGTAATTTGTATTGTTGTAGAAATAAGTGCCAGGAGTACCTGAATCAGTGGAATTAGCATTATCAATTGCCCATTTAACTGCATCATCTTCTGAATAGTCGGTCCCGCGATCAGCTTCCGTATTTACAGCGTTAATTCCGGAAGTGTGGGTCATTAGTTGACCTAGTGTAATATTGTCGGCGTTTTTTAGCTCAGGATACCAACGTGAGATCTTAGTGTTTTGATTAAAACGTTCACTTGTATGCCATTTTTCGTTCATTAATTGAACAACCATGGCAGCAGTCACTACTTTTTGTAAAGAAGCAGTCGGATAGACTACGCTATCATTACCGTTGCCTATTCTTTTGCCATACCAAGCCCAACCATAGCTGATTTGTTGAGGTTTACCATTTTTTATAATAACTGTGCTTCCTCGACTGTTGCTTTGAGCTAGAGTGTTTCGTACGTAGCTACGCATTGCACTTCTAGAATAGCTGCTCGCTTGCACCTTATCTGTGTTTGAAGAAATAATTGTTGGTGTAGCAGTAGAAAATAGAGCGGCAACTGCTAATCCGGTGAGTATTTGTTTAAAAATTTTGAAGGCCTCCCTTTAAAGTGTCTAACTTACATTTTAGCGCGATCTTTGCCCTATACAAGTTCAAAATAATAAAGAAAACATTTCAATCATATTATGCTTCAGTTTATTTTGGTTAAATGGCAATAATTTGTTAATATTCTATATTGAATAAATTTGGAAAGGAAAAGTTATGGCAGTAAAAAAGATCATTCATGATCAAGTATTTTTAAGTCAAAAATCGACATTAGCAAGCAAAGAAGATCTGAATACGGCACTGGATTTGCGTGATACGCTTTTAGCAAATAGAAGCAAAGCAGCTGGCTTAGCCGCAAATATGATTGGCAAACCTAAAAGAATTATTGCTTTCTATATTGGAAGTTTACCTTTCGTGATGATTAATCCTAAAATTATTAAGAAGAATGGTAAGTATACGACTGAAGAGGGATGCTTATCTTTAAGCGATCAACGTCAGGCAATTCGCTATAAGAATATAACCGTTACTTATCAGAATCTTAATCTTGAAGAAGTAACGCAAGATTTTTCGGAATTTATTGCAGAAACTATTCAACATGAGATAGATCATTGCAATGGAATTTTAATTTGAAAAAGTTGAAAAAATAACTTGCCAAAAAAGAGAAAGTAGGGTAAATTAATAAAGTCGTCTTGAGAGATGACGAAGAGCTCGAGAGCTTTAAAAAAAGTTTTTGAAAAAAAGACTTGCAAAGTTAAAGCAAAACGAGTAATATATTTAAATGTCGTCAGGCGAGAGCCGAGGCGACGAAAAATAAATCAAAAAAGTTCTTGACAAAGGATTTGAGATTTGATAAAATATAAAAGCCGTCTGGT
>NZ_PCZF01000091.1:0-2256 GCF_002554115.1 Lactobacillus sp. UMNPBX4 | reverse complement strand
TTTAGGACGTTTATAGTTTAAGCCCGATCCAATATCTGAGATATATTCATCGGCGATAATGCCTCTAGCATTCAAGAATTGCCTTAAAAAAGCAACTTGATCTTTTAAATCGTCTTTTTGCCCATTGGAAGATACCCGCGCGTAAGCCACAATTTTGCGTTTATCAATGGGCTCGTTATGATCAAGGCCTAAATACTGATCAAGCTCTGATTGATAGTAAAATCGTCTGTTGTTAGCTGTTCGATGAGCTTTTAATTTCCCAGCTCGATCCCAGCTTTGAAGAGTGAACGGCGCTTTGCCAAGATAGGCAGCAGCTTCTTTTAAATACATAATTCTAGACATAAAAAATCTCACCACCTTGTAGCGAGATTATAACACACTTTATAACACTTAAAAAACACAATTACACATATATTTTTAAACTTGTTGAAACTCTTAAGTCCATTAGTGTATCTCTTATTGCCAAATGTATATTGGATTGATTGTTCTGCTAATTCAAAGTTCATAATTTTCTCCTACCTTACTTAATAATTTGATTTGAATTGTTGTAATCAACCTGCCGGCCAGATGTTTTACACTATTACTAACAATCTGAGATCCAAAAATGAGCCAAAGTTTTTAATATTAGTTAAAATTAAATCTTCTATTTATCTTTTTTCACCTAAATGCCTTAAACTATAATTTAGCAATCAAGGTTCTCGCTGAACCTAATTCACAAAATACATGGGAGAGAGATTTTTAATGAAGAAATTAATCTTTTGGGGTGCGATTTTTGCTATGTTTTTGATTGGCGGAGGTGGCGCTGGCGCCTATGTTAGTCACAATAATGCCGTTCAACGCAACAGTCAGAGCAATTCTAATATGAAGTCCAATAATAAGGAAAAGAACAGCAACTCTTCTGATGACGATGCTAATAAGGAATCTAACTCAAGTTCCGACAATTCTAGTTCTAGCAGCTCTGACAAGGATAAAGACAAGAACAAGGATCATCAAGATAAGGACAAACAATCTAGTTCTGCCTCATCTTCATCCAGCGACAAGGATGCCGATGCTCAATCTAGTTCTTCAAGTAGTACCAAGCAATCAAGCAGCCAATCTAATCAATCTTCTAGCAGCGCGCAATCATCAAGCACCCAGAGTTCAGATGCTTCAGATAATAAGTAATTGCTGCGGGTCTATGAACTTGCTATAATATGTAATGAAAAAGAGGTCGGCAAATGAGCCAACCTCTTAATGTAGAATCGCGTAAGCGGTGCTATCAAATATTGTTACTTATTCAATAACTGCCGGCTCTGCACAGCCAAAGCAGTTATTTTTTTCGTTGATCAAAAAACTTAATCAACTCAACAACTAATGCAATTAGAGTAACGACAAATGTGCCGAATTCTAACATTAGTTGCAACGCATCTGCAACAGACACGAAGGCTTCTCCTTTCTATTAGGAGATGCAAGTATGAGTTAAAATTTACTCATAAGCACCATCCCCTTCCAGGATAGCCACCACTTCAGCTTTTATACGGCTAAAATTATACTAAATCCAAATATACGTTCACAAGCAAACATTATAAAGAAATTTCCTAAAAGCAGTTAAATTTGCTTTTATTTGCAGAAGTCGGTAGAATTATTATTGATTTTGCATCTATTTATTTTCTAAATAAAGGGGTAACAACTTTGACTGAAGAAGAAAAGAACGCTCAAGCACAAGCATATAAAGAAACAGAAGAAGAAAACGACGATCTTAAAGTCGTAATGCCAGAAGCTAATAAGACTACTATGCCTAAGGAAGAATTCAAGGAACAACCTGATTACTTGAAGGTCTTCGCTAACTTCTACATTGCTCAATTTGATGAAGATGACCTTGAAATCATCAACCTTTACGATGAAAATCACAACATGGTTGATATTAACAGTTATCTCTTGAACAACATCCACTTCCCACGTAAGAAGTTGGTTGAACACGTTTTGCAATACCATGATTACAACTTTAAGAACTTACTTGATGTAATGGTTGAAAAGACCGGTGTTAAGCCAGAAGACATGCTTACTTACGAAGCATGGGACAAATGGTACGAAGAACAACGTGCTAAGATTTCTTCATCACTTTCATAATTTATATTGAAAAAGGCTCCCGATTTGGGAGTCTTTTTTTGTGTTCAAATATATTCAATTGAACACTCTGCTTTTTTAAACCCAAAATTAAACGCCGATTGTAAAATCAAGTTGAACACTTTATAAAAATAAAAGTCCATCTGGACC
>NZ_PCZF01000090.1:0-2346 GCF_002554115.1 Lactobacillus sp. UMNPBX4 | reverse complement strand
GTTGGCGCAAGCTAACGAGCCACTAAGCCCTAGACTTCAGTCTAGGGTAGTTGACAGGTAAATAAAAATATAGAATGAATAAAATTAATATCGGTAAAATTATAAAATATAAAAACTTTTTCATGATATTTATATTATCTACTAAATCTAAGGGCGTGACTAAACCATTTAGATTATAGATGTAAGATTAAGAGGTTTAATTGAATCTTGAAAGCTTTTTTCATTGATAAAATTCTGTATAATAAAGCTTAAGCATATTAAAGGAAGTTGATTAATTAACTATGTTAAAAGAAGAGAAGAAATTTGATCAATTGGGGCAAAAATTATTTATGCAAGGCACTTTGCAAGAATTTGAAAAGAAAAATGGCCCAATTAAGGGCAGAATGGCAATTACTGAGGGTAAAATTCCGCCTGAAATGTTAAATAAATTGCAACCTGAATTAATGAAAAATCCTAAATGGAAAGTAGTCGAAGGCAGTTTTGATTTTTCAAACTATACTATTGGGATGGTAGTAGGTCTTAATCCAATCAAGCCATTGAGTGAAGGATGGCTAGTTCCTCAATTAGGTCATCCCGGTGTACAACCAGATAAGCATTGGCAGGAATTCTTTATGGAAAAAGTAATGAATTCAATTGACGAAAATGGTCATATTGATTTGCCATTGTTTACTTGGATTTCAGATAAGAATGATTTGACGAAATCTGCAAAAGATATGTAGTAAAAAAGCCATTTAGAAGGATGAAAGACCTTCTTGGGTGGCTTTTTGCATTTTATTTTAAAAAATTATGAAAAATTATTATAATCTAGTTTATAATTCGGTTTAAGAATGAAAACCGAAAAAAAACGAAAACTTCACGGAATTTAGGAGGTTATGAGAGAATGACGGAGAATAACGAACAGACGAAAATCACTGATACCAAGCTTAAAGGCGCATTAGACACGGCAATCTTTGCTGGGGGATGCTTTTGGTGCATGGTGAGTCCATTTGATAAGCTGCCCGGAATAGAAAAGGTAGTTAGTGGGTATACTGGTGGTCATGTTGCTAATCCAACTTACGAAGAAGTCTGCACGGGTAAAACTGGGCATACAGAAGCCGTTGAAATTACTTTCGATCCTGAAAAAATGCCTTATCAAAAGTTGCTTCAATATTATTGGCAGGTTACTGATCCCACGGATGCAATGGGGCAGTTCCAAGATCGTGGCGATCAATATCGTCCCGTAATTTACTATAATTCACCAGCACAGAAGGAAGCTGCGGAGAAGTCCAAACAAGAATTAGCTGAAAGCGGCAAGTTCGATGATCCGATTGTAACGCAAATTGAACCAGCTCAACCATTTTATCCAGCAGAAGAATATCACCAAGATTTCTATAAAAAAGATCCGCTTCGTTATGCAATGGAAGAAGCGGGTGGCCGAGAAAAATTTATCAAAGAACACTGGGATAAATAATGAAAGCCTTGTCTGTGCGTGGTGACTATATCATGCAGATGATTAACGGCACCAAGAAAATAGAATACCGCACGTGGAAAACTAATTATCGTGGACCAATTCTGATGTGCTCTACGGCAAAAAGAGTGCCGAATTCTGCACCAGGATATGCACTTTGCGTGATGGATCTGTATCGAATAGACTGGAATGATGTCGATCAATGCTATTATTGGTACATTAAACTTAAGAATTTGATTGATCCGATTAAAGTAAAAGGACAGCTTAAGCTTTTTAATGTTGATGATGATGTAATTATTCCAATTAAGAGCTCAGAATTTGAAAAACAAGTTATTCCATTGATTTATCGTTCCAAAAATAAACACGTTTAATAATATAACTTATGTAAAGCGGTAAAAATATGACAATTATTGCTTTGGATCATTTTGTAATTACTGTGACTGATTTAAATAAATCTAAGAATTTTTATCATGAAATTCTAGGATTGCCTATTGTTGATGAACAAAATGGCTTCGTTTCTCTTCAATGTGGTGATCAATTAATTCGACTGAGAAAAAAGACTAATGGGGTTAACGCAATTGTGGCTAAACAATTGGAAACGAGAGTTTTTGATTTTTGTCTTAAAACTGATCAACCTATTAAAAATGTGATAGCTAAGTATAAATCAAATAATCAAGAGATTATTTCGGGCCCAGTAGAGAAGCATGGTGCACATGGAAAAATGACTTCTGCTATACTAGGGATCCAGATGGAAACTTGGTCGAAGTCTGTTCTTATGAATGATTACTATATAGCTAGTGCTAAACATTGAAAAAAGGTTTGTTTTTTAATATTAAAAAATGAAGGCGGATTGTAAAATCAAATTGAACACTTCGTTCAAATATTAAAAAAAGTCCATT
>NZ_PCZF01000008.1:0-56747 GCF_002554115.1 Lactobacillus sp. UMNPBX4 | reverse complement strand
ATGGTGCTTATTACCGCAAGGTTGATACGCAATTCGGACAAATAGAAATCAAAGTGGCAACAATACAGATAGTTCAGGTAATACAGATAATGGTCCGTTAGCTACCAAAGATGACTACGAACAATTAAGTCGTATATTACAAAAATTGGAATTTATTAACACTGATGATGCTACTTGGGTTAAGAGAAAACCACTTGAAGCAGCCACTAGTAAAGCTGAAGATTATTTAGCCAATCGCCAAACAGAACCTGCTACAGTAGCAGATATTAAGAAAGTGATTTCTGATATAAATACAGCAGCGGACAACTTAGATGGTGATGCCGAAAATAAGAAAAAGCCTACATTAACTGTTGAACTTTCAACCAGAGATAATACTCGTAAAACAGATTGGACACCTGAGGCAGAAAAGCAGGTGCTAACTATAGCTAATGAATTGTATGGTACAGATGATGCTCGCTTTATTGAAGGAACAGATAATAAAAGTATTGGCTTAACTGATGGCGATGGTGTAGTCTTTGTTCTAGATTCAAATGAATTTTATAATTCAAATTATAAATACATTAATTAATTCAAACATATATAAAAGTCGCATGGACACTGAATCCTGCGACTTTTTGTTTTATTTAGATAAACTACTTATTGAATCTTGGAGTTTTTGGATTTTTGCTACGATCCGTTTTTGTTCTTTCAATGGAGGCAAAGGTACAGGAGTTGCTTTGAGTTTTTTAGAATCAATAGTTGGTAGAGCTGTACCTTTGACGTAATTTCTTATGTCTAGACTGCTGAATAAGTAAAAAATATATTTATAATAAGTAGGACTTAAAGGAATTATTCCACTAGTATTAAGATCTACCAAAGAATTTTCTACTAAAATTCTTTTTTTAGCAGTTAATACCGCTCCTCCATTTTTAGGAAATATTATTGTATCTTTAGGCATAAGTTGCTTTTTATATTTATCACCTACATAATTTTTAACGTTTTTCATGTATATTCTGTTATTATTCATATCTCTAACTTTAAAATACGGATATTTTCCTTTAAAACTTATATCCTGTTTTTTAGGTGTTTTTCCATTTTTTAAAATTGATATACTTTCTAATCTTACCCATTCCCAACTATCAGGAATATCAAACGGCTTTTCATCATCAGTAATTGCAGGTAGCTTCTTGCTTTTCTTAATCTTGCCTTCTTTGATTAATTCAGCTTTTTTATTTTCAATCTTCTTGATTAATTCACTAGCTGGTTCATCACTAGGATCTTGTTTAACCAGCTTACCTTCCATTGCATACCGCAAGACAGATTGTTTTAATTTATCTTCAAATTCATTATCAATCTTCTGAAGACGATTATATGATTCAGCATATTCATCTACCAAAGGCATTAATTTTTTAATCTTTGCTACAATACGTTTTTGTTCTTCTAATGGTGGAATAGGCAAAATATATTTTTTAACTTTAGTCAAACTAGTACGTTTTCTGGTAATTCCTTGTACTTCAGCATCAACTTGTGATTTAAAAACTGAAGAATTAATAGCAAAATATAAAAAATCTTTATACAGCAACTTATTAGGTACAAATTTTACAGCATCTGAAGATAATACAAATTTTTTCTCTAAATGTTGTGGAACTATAATAGCTCGACCAGCTGGCATCATTTTAGCAATTACGATATCTCCAGCTTCAACTTCACTTCTTTTTATGTCTTTTAAGTGTTCAAAAGTTGTGTATCGATGGTTAGCATCTCTCCAACCACGTTCACCAATATTACTTAATTGAATTATTCTTACTTCTTTTTTATCGGTATAATGTTCTTTTTTTAAATTACTTCCAAAAGGACCATCTGCAAATGGATATTGTACATTCTCACTTAAATCATTTAACCTAGCCCACTCCCAGTTATCTGGAATATCGAAAGGCTTTTCGTCGTCGGTAATCAAAGGTAATTTCTTACTTTTTTTGATCTTGCTTTCTTTAGCTAATCTAGTTCTTTGGCTTTTAATCTTTTGTATTAATTCGCTAGCTGGTTCATCGTTAGGATCTTGCTTAACCAGCTTGCCTTCCATGGCATACTGCAGAATTGAAGCTCTTAATTGTTCAGGGGTCATTAGTCGTCCTCCTCAAGCAATTGTTTAATAATGGATAATTGCTTATCAATCTTCGCATTTAATTCTTTGCGCTCTTTTTGATACTTATCCATCAATTCAAATGGTGGCAATACTTCTTCAGTTTCTGTTGGAAAACCGCATAAATCAAAGTTGTAATTATTCTTAGCTAATTCTTCAGGAGTATAAGCTTTAGACTTATAATTACCATTTTCGTCTTGAATTTCATGACGATCATTCCACCATTCACGCACAGGATCAAAGTGTTTCAGCTTCATTGGACGAGTCTTAGAAAAGTGCTTGTATCCCTTAGGCATATCTAAACGATAGAACCAAGTTTCTTTGGTAGGACCTGTCTTATCAAAGAACAAAATATTAGTGGCAATAGAAGTATATGGACTAAAAATACTACCTGGTAAACGAATAATAGTATGAAGGTTGAAGTCCTTAAGCATACGTTTCTTGATGTTAAGTTTTGCACCGTCGTTACCGAATAAGAAACCATCTGGCAAAATTACACCGACTTTACCATTGTCTTTAATTCGATACATGATCAGTGCTAAGAATAAGTCAGCAGTTTCACTACTTTGTAAATCTGTAGGGAAGTTTTGCTTAATAATAGGTAATTCTGATCCACCGAATGGAGGATTCATCATAATCAAATCAAACTTATCTTTGTCAGTATATTCAGTAACACGCTTTTCGAGCGAGTTCCCGTGAACAATATCTGGATTATCAACATCATGAAGAAGCAAGTTGGTTACGGCCAAGATATATGGTTGACCTTTCTTCTCAATACCAAAAACTTCTTTATTGTAGAGTTCCTTATCTTCAACAGTCTTAACTTGTTTATTTAAGATATTTAAGGCACTAACAAGAAAGCCGCCAGTACCACAAGCCAAATCAGCAATTCTTTGACCCAATTTTGGCTTTAAAGTTTCTGCGATAAAGTCGGTCAATGCACGAGGAGTATAGAATTCACCAGAACTACCAGCACTTTGAAGTTCTTTTAAGATGCTTTCATAGATATCACCAAACAAGTGACGATCTTTAGGATCAGTAAAGTCAACTTCATCAACTACGTTAACTACTTGGCGCAATAAAACACCATTCTTCATGTAGTTATTAGCATCAATAAATGCATCTTTAACGATGGCTTTACTAATAGGAGTTTCATTAGTTACAGTAATATTCTTCAATGTAGGCAATAATTTATTGTTAACGAAATCTAATAATTCATCACTAGTTAATGCCTTACCATCTTTTTTATCGTGAGCCCATTCACGCCAGTGCATCCCTTCAGGAATGATTGACTCATAATTATCTTGATCAATATCCCAAACAAGTTCACGATCATCATAAACTTTCAAAAATAAGATCCAAGATAGTTGTTCAATTCTCTGCGCATCACCATTGATACCTGGATCATTACGCATGATATCTCTTATTCTCTTAACAAACTGAGTAGTTGTACCTGCCATCTAATAAACTCCCTAACTATAGATTTTTTCTTTTACTTTCTTAATAGTATCTTCGTAATTCTTTTTGCCACCAAAGGACAAAATGATCTTAACGGCACCACCATATTTTTCAAATTCAGGTAAACTTAATACCTTATTACTTTCCAAATCAGTAATTCCATCATCTTTATATTTTTCTAGTAAAGCATCAAGAATCTCCCTAGCAGCACCTTGGTATTTATCAAGAATACCTGACTTTTTAACATTCTTAATTCTCTCTGACTTAGTCAGTGGTTTTTGATTGTATGCAAGATGAATCATGAGATCAAATGGATCCATGTCCCTGATACCCTTTTGCTTGATGATTTCCTTATAGAGAATGCCATGCTTTTCCATCTCATCAAGCAGCACTTGTTTCTTATCAGCTTTATTCCAAGCTTGAAGGAAATTATCCAATGTAGCATATTCACCAAGAATATTCTTCTTAGTGTAGTCAACCAGAGAAGTGGTGATTAGGTTACCATGTTCATCTAAGAATTGAGTTTCAGCATTTGAAACCTTTACATTACGATTTACTTCATATTTTTGCTTAGCAGAATCTGATACACCAGAATGATGAGATTTGTGAGAGCCTGTGCCTTTATTGCCATCAATTATCTCAATTGGTTCACCATCAAATGCTGGATCAGCAAATAATCTTGATACTCCACGGAAATCAATGATCGTAAAGTAGCTCTTGCCATGATCAGTATCTAATCGAGTACCACGACCGATGATTTGCTTGAATTCTGTCATGGAATTAATATTTGAATCTAACACAATAGTTTTACAAGTTTTTACGTTAACACCGGTAGTCAACAATTTAGAAGTTGTAACTATTGTTGGAACTTTACTTGTAACATCTTCAAAGTTATCTAATTGTGCTTTACCTGTATTATCATCACCAGTAATTCTCATAACATAACGTGAATCTTGAGCAACTAAATCGGTATTTTCATTCACGAAAGCCTGACGCATTCTTTCAGCATGCTCAATGTCTTCACAAAAGACAATAGTTTTATCCCAACGTCGATCGTTGTCCTTCATATATTTACTTACATATTTAGCAACCATTTCGGTACGTTCATCAATGACTAGACTTTTATCAAAGTCACGTGTTGTATATAACTTCTTGTCAAACTCGCGACCATGTTTATCTCTTTCGCCTTTAAATGGTCGGAAGCCATTAATATCCACATTGAAATTAACTCTGATAACCTTATATGGTGCCAAGAAACCATCTTCAATACCTTGCTTAAGTGAGTATGTGTAAACTGGATCACCAAAGTATTGGATGTTCGAAGCTTCTTTATCATTCTTAGGAGTGGCCGTCATACCTAAATGAGTTACATTAGGGCCATCAAAATAATTTAAAATTTTACGCCATTGACTATCAGCTTTAGCAGAACCACGGTGAGCTTCGTCGATTACAACTAAATCAAAGAAGTCAGGCTTAAGTTGTCTAAATGGTTCATGACCAACATCTTCATCTTTTCCCGCCAATTGTTGATACAAAGCGAATTGAATTGGATATGCGCTATCCATATGTCCATCTTGAACTTTAGTTATCTTGTCACTTAAAGGATTAAAGTCACCTATTCTTGCCTGATCAACCAAGATATTACGGTCAGCTAAATAAAGGACTCTATGCTTAATCCCAGCTTTTAACAAACGATAGACAATTTGAAAAGCAGTGTAAGTTTTACCCGTACCAGTAGCCATAACCAATAAGGCGCGACGATCACCATTAGCTATTTTTTCTACTACACGGTTAATAGCATTTTGTTGGTAATAACGTGGTGAATAAGTATCTCTGGATGAATAATATGGTTCGTTAATTACTTTGATTTCTTTGTCGGAGATTTTCTTTTCCTTAACATATCTCTTCCAAAGTTCTTCTTTAGTTGGGAACTCATCAAGAGTCAAAGTTCTCTCTTTTCCTGTCAACATATCATGCTCAACAAATGCATCCCCATTGGAAGAATAAGCAAATGGAACTTGTAAATCTCTGGCATATCCCATACCTTGCTGCAACCCTGCACTTGGTAATGCATGCTTCTTTCTATCCTTGGCTTCAATCACTGCGATTGGATAATTAGGCTTGTATAAGAGTAAGTAGTCTACTTTCTTACCATTTCCACGTTTGGCTACATCATCTACAACATTGATTTGACCATCCGTGTAGTAATATTCCATCAAAGAATCTTTTTTCTTCCAACCTGCTGTTTCAAAAATAGCAGGTGAAATATATCTGTTCTTGATATCCTCCTCCGTTAAATTCATTTTTTCAGGATCCATATCATTCACCTCATTTAGTTAGGATTTGATTCATCAAAAATCACTTTTAGTTCTATTATCGTAGAAAAAGCGCTACAACTCAATATTCCTGCTACTGAAAAAGCCCTTAGTTTTCACAACTAAGAGCTTTTTAATTATCTTCAAAACCTCCACTTACGTGGAGAACACTAATTACTCGTTCTTCTATTAAAAGTCGCTTCAGGATCACCTCCACCCACGTGGAGAAAAATATATCATCGATCCCATTACTGCGACCGAGCGTTCGTATTAATTATACTAAATCCACCTAAAACAAAAAAGCCCCAACCGGGACTTTCTTCACACATCTAATCTCTCAAAGCGCGATTGCCAATATCATGGCGGTAAAAGCAATCTGGCAAATCAAGCTTACTCAAATATGAATATACATTATCCTGCGCCTGGACTAGATTGTCGGCTTCCAAAATTACCATGAACAGGCGGCCACCATCATCTATCAGATTATTCAAATTACCTTTCACGTTGGCATAATCGATATAAGTATTAGTGCCGTGAGGCAACTTGCCAATCTTCACGTTAGGAGCCGGATGCGTTGGGTAACCTTTGCTGCAAACAACCACGCCTAAGATAGAGCTATTGTTTTCTTCAATTTCAGGCAGCCTTTCATGATTTACCGCTGCATCGATCACTTCTGCAAAATCATTTTTAATTCGAGGTAAGACAACTTGAGTTTCAGGGTCACCCAAGCGAACGTTATATTCAATGACCTTTGGACCATTCTCCGTCATCATTAAACCGATGTACAAAATACCGCAATAATGGTAGTTTCCTTGAACCAATCCATTCATCGTTGGCTTCACGATCTCGTCGATCATTCTTTGACGATCTTCTTTTTTCAGTTGTGGCAAAGGAGAATATGATCCCATACCGCCGGTATTTGGGCCCTTGTCGCCATCGCCAACTCGCTTATGGTCTTGCGCCATTGGCAAAATGGTGAATTGGTCCTCCGAAACAACCACGAACATTGAGTATTCAGGACCAACTAAGCATTCCTCAAGGACGACAGCAGTTTGGCCACCAGCAAACATTTCTCTGATCGTTTCTTCAGCGACGTCTTGGTTCTGAGCAATGGTTACACCTTTACCACCAGCTAAACCATCTTCTTTGATCACCACTGGATAATCGAAGTTCTTCAAACCTGCAATACAAGTTTCAGCACTGGCATAAGTTTCATAGCGAGCCGTTGGAATATTGTATTCGCTCATGAAGCGCAATGCATAATCTTTTGAACCTTCTAATTGTGCTGCTCTTTGGTTAGGACCAAAAATCTTTTGCCCAGCTTCATTAAACTTGTCAGTAATGCCAGCACAAAGGACATTTTCTGGACCAACAAATGTCCAATCGACCTTTTTATTTTTACCACCATCACGTGCAATAAACTCACGGATCAATTCAGTACTATCACTTGAACCATAGCCACCTTCAGAAAGGAATGGTGCAATCTTTTTATTAGAAAATTCGCCGCCATATTCAAGTAGGAATGCCTTCATTGGCTGACTCAAAGTCATTGTCCAAGTTTGATAGCCTAAGTAAATTGTGTCATATTGACTCAAATCAGGTAACTGCATCTCGAGCTCTGGTGGATCATTCTGAATTCTTTCACAGTTAGCGCGATTGAGCGTTTTACGGTAATTTGCTGGATAAGGATTTCTTAAAGTAATTTCTAAAATATCAGCATCAGTTTCATGCGCGATTTTACTTGCTAGCAGCTTAGTTGAGCCAGAACATGACCAAAAGATAATGATGCTTTTGGCATCTTTAGTTAATTTTCTAACTGGTTGACCATCACGATTAGTATCTTGGCCATCGGATGGAGTGCCATAACCATTCTCCCAATCATAGCCACGGCTCTCTAATTGATTTGCGCGAATATCTTCACCATTAATTTGTCCAACAACTGAACCTAAATCTGAATAAGTACGACCAAACATAATTTCCTTTCCCCTCTTGTTCTCAATTGTTACTACAAGTATAAGGCGAGCAAGAGAGTGTGAAAATTACTTAATGTTGATGCTGGTATACGTTAAAAGTATAAAAAAGCTCAATCCTCATTTGAGAATTGAGCTAATTTTTATTCATCTTTCTTATTGTCGCTTGCATCCCACACCTTTTTCAAAGCGGGAACCTTACCCAAGTCAGTCATTTCATCCTTGCCAACCACGATTAAGTTGTTAGGACCTTGAGCTAATTGGTTGAAGCTGTCTAAACTCTGGTTTCTGAAGTATCCTTCGCCGGCTTTTGACAAAGCTTCTTGCATCTTTTGTACACGATAAGCATCGGCATCAGCCTGCGTCTTAACAGCTTCAGCGTTGGCCTTAGCAGTAGCAACCAAAGCATCGTTCTTAGCCTTAGTGGTCATTTCAATGGTACGAGCTTCACCTTCGGCCTTAGCAATTGCGGCAGTCTTTTCACGGTCGGCAGTAAGTTGTTTGTCCATGGCACGTTGAATTTCAGCACTTGGTAAAAGTTCATCAACGTTGACACGAACGACCTTGATACCGTAGATATCAGTCAAGTCACCAGTTGCAGTGAAAAGTTGATCGTTAATTTCCTTAGTTGAGCCAAGGGCTGCGTTCAAATCCATACGACCAATAATGTCACGCAAGTGACCACGGATTAATTGCACCATTGATTCAACTGAGTCGGTGTTGTTGTAGAAGTAACGGTATGAATCAGTGACCAAGTAGTTCAAAGTTAAACTAGTAGAAATTTCAGCGTTATCTTTGGTAATGATTGAGTACTTAGAAATTTCAAGTGGTTGAAGTGCTAATGGAACTTTGCGAATTCTTTGGAAAAGTGGCCAGACAAAGATAAATCCAGCTTTTACTGTCTTAGAATACTTACCCAAGGTTTCAACCAGACCTTCATTATTTTGTGGAACGATTCTAAAACCAAAACAAACATACATAATAACTAAAACAACAATAATGCCAATAATAATTCTTACCATCATAATTTTTACCTCAAAACTTAGTTGTCTTTCTTTTCATTCTTTTCCGCATCAAGCCTCTTGGCGACATCTCCAAGCAAATCTTCCCTTCCGGTCAATGTGTTCAGGCGCTCGTCAAGCAGTTTGGCGTATTCATATTTATTCATTTGATCCAAATTATCCCATGCATTTGGAATCTCTACTCTGAAAGGAATACCATTATGAAGAATAATCTGATCATAGAACATGTTAATTGCCGTAGCTGAATTTAACCCCAGCTTTTTCAGAATAGCTTCTGCCTTTTCCTTCTTTTCTGGATTCATTCTGACATAAAGTCCTGTTGTTTTTTCTGCCATAATTTTTACTCCTTTCTGAATTTGATACTAT
The DNA here is from genome assembly GCF_002554115.1 of Lactobacillus sp. UMNPBX4. Taxonomy (NCBI): domain Bacteria; kingdom Bacillati; phylum Bacillota; class Bacilli; order Lactobacillales; family Lactobacillaceae; genus Lactobacillus; species Lactobacillus sp. UMNPBX4. The sequence goes on along the minus strand of NZ_PCZF01000008.1, from coordinate 47,494 downwards.
TATATATCGTTCGCATATAAATTGCATATATTTTTACAAAATATTTCATTTTGAATTAATCGATCTTAATAGCTAAAAATAGGTTTGGTTTTCAGAGTATACTTATATTTATAGAAAGTGAAAATGAAGAAAACAACAATGAAAACTAACAGAAATTCAAAGATTAAGAAAAACAAGTCTAGCTTTTGGGATATTCTTCCTCAAATCAATAACAAAGAAAAAAGACAAGAAATTGAAGAGTTAGGTTATAATCCTTCCGAACAACGTGCTGTTGGTAAAGAAAGAATTACTGATAAAAAGTGCTGATAGTCTTCATAAGCAAAGACACATCAGCACTTTTTTACTTGGTTAAATTTTTATTATTCTACAAATCAGTAATATGGAAAATTTGGTTTTCCAAAGTTCTTAACTTATATTCTCCACCCTTAATGTACTTTTGGTGGTAAGCCACAGTTAAGTAAATATCATTTGCGGCATTAACATGGATACTTTCCATTTCACTGTAACGATCTGGTAAATCAATACCATCAACCATAGCTACTTGCCAGTTATCACTGTTTGTTTCACCCCATGGGAACTTAACAATCTTACGTGACCAAGTAGTTACTTCACCAGTTTCATGGTTAATCTTTGGTGACAATTGGTTAGAAATATAGATATTCTTGTCATCATCAATAGCATAGCCTTGAACTGAATCAATCATTTGTAGCATTTCTTCATCTGGAGCAACACTTGGATTATCGAAGTTGTCGATGTGGAAAGCACTCAAGCAATGTAAATCAGTGATTGGCGTGTTCTTAGTGCCATTTTCATTCAACTTTTGGTTTACTTCATTTAAGTCAAACAAACCAAAGTGACCTGAACCATCATCCCAAATTGAAGCAATCATGAAGTACTTGCCATTTGGTGAAACTGAAGCTTCTACTCTGTGCAAGTGATCATGACCATCATAAGGAACGTCGGTTACGTGATTCAAGTGTGACAAACGTGGAAGTTGTGTATTTGAAGTATATCTTTCTGGTAAAAGTCTTGGGTACTTTACTCGTGCAATTTGAGTAGTCCAGTTGCCTGAATTTGGTTTAGCACCTACGAAATATTCATCCTTGTCATTAGCTGGTACCCAGGTTTGCGTGTGGCCAAAGCCCATCATTACTAAGTGTGGATCAGTATAATCGATGTTCTTGGTTAAACCTTCATGTTTTCTATAAACCAACACATCATGTGCACTGTGAAGAAGTTGCAAGGCAAAAACATGATCACCATTTACTACACCAACTTGCGCTACAACATGGTGCATCCCATTCAAGCGATAAACCAAATGAGGTGTAATACTTTTAACCATTCTTATATATCTTCTTTCTTTATATCTATTCATTTTCACTTATACACAAATTATATCCTACCATCAAAAAATAGATTGACTTTATGCCGATAACTTCCAATAATTAGAGTAAATTTTTCTTGGAGGGAAAATTATGAAAAGAAGAACAACACTTTTATTGTCGAGTGCAGTAACCATTGCGGCATTATTTAGCTTCAACTCAAAAGTTCAAGCTACGGCTGATCCTACGATCAAGGCAACAAATTACAACATGATCGTGAAGTTGGACACTCGCAAGAATCAATTAACAGAAAAAGTTACCATGCACGTTGTTAATAACGGCAATGAACCTGTTAGAAATTTATTGGTTAGAAATATTGCTAGCGGCGTGTTGAAATACGACCACAAGCATTTTGAGGCTACAAGAAATGCGACAACTTCAGTTAAAAGCATTTCATCAGATGGTCAAAAGCTTTCTTACACTACCGGTAAAGACAAGAGCAATTTATTTGTTAACAAAAGTCTAAATATAGGTGAATCTACTGATTTAACTGTCAACGTAGTTACCGGCGTGCCTAAGAGACAAGATCGTTTTGGCTACCAAAATATCAACGGCGGTAAGGTTTATAACCTGTCATTCTGTTTCCCATACTTAAGCGATTATCGCAACGGTAAGTGGAATTATCACCCATACTACGATGCTGGTGAAAACCGCAACAGTGCTGTAATCAACTTCCACGTTAGTTTTTTTGCACCTAAGAGCTACAAGGTTGCAGCTTCTGGTCAAAATACCACTAAGAATGGTAAAACCACAATTGTTGCCAACAACATGCGTGAAGTCGGCATCGCAGCTTCCAACAAGTTCAAGGTTGATCACGCTTATGCAAACGGCGTAAGAATCAACGACTACTACCTTGTAAGCAAAAACAGCAAGCAATACAACAAGCTAGCTTTAATGACTGCTCAAGACAGTTTCCACATTTTTACCAAGAAGATCGGCAAATATCCTTACAAAGAAATCGATATTACTGAAACCTTGCTTGGCAAAGATACCGGTGGGATGGAATATCCTGGCTTGATCATGATCGACGCTAGTGGCTTTTTACAAAAGAAGCACCCACTTGATAGATATAATGAATTAACTGAAGATGTTTCTCACGAAGTTGGTCACCAATGGTTCTACGGCACTGTCGGCAGCGACGAATACATGGAACCTTGGCTTGACGAAGGTCTTACCAACCTCCTTGAAAATGGCGTTTACGATTTGACCTACACTAAGAGTAAGTCCTACTGTGCTAAACTGATGCACAGCAAGTTCTACACTCGTAAGAACGTCAAGCGTGCTAACAAGATCTTAAAAAAATGCTAACCAATTCATTAATAAGAATCAAAAGGCCAGCTACATCAACTACCCTGTTAATAATCCACCAAAAGGTGTTGATACTGAAGACATGGCTTACGAACTTGGTATGGATTTCCCTGCTGTTTTAAAAGTAGCCATGGGTGAAAATAAGTTTTTTGATGCTTTACACGATTACTACCAAACTTACTACTTGAAGCAAGCAACCACGGAAGACTTCTTGAACATTATCCGCAAGTATGATAATTCAAAGAAAGTTAACAACGTGATCAATAAATTTATTGATCCTAAGTACTTAAGTGAATAAAATCAAATAACCCCGAAAACGTTTGAGTTTCGAGGTTATTTTTATAGTCTCATAAGTGCTAAAATCAACTTAATGGATTATTACAAAGGAGCTGATCAACTGTTAACAAAAATATGGAAATATGTAGAATATTATAGAAATATTTGCCATAATATTCATTAGAAAGTTAAACATGGAAGTGAATATTATGACAATTTTAAAACCTAAAGATGTCGCTGATCGTTTAGGAATAACCACTAGAACCCTCCAAACATGGGATCGAAAGGGTATTTTTAAAGCTAAGCGCTCTCCTACTAATCGCAGATTCTATACAGAAGATCAAATAAATCAATATTTGAGCAAAAATAGTCTAAGCTCAAATAAAAAACAAGTTGCTTATGCCAGAGTATCAACTTCTGGTCAAAAAGATGACTTAAAAGATCAATTAAGCTATATTCGACAATACGCTAACGCACAAGGTATCGTATTAGACGAAGAAATAAGCGATATTGGCAGCGGCTTAAACTATAAACGGCAAAAATGGAATAATCTTCTAGACGAAGTAATGAACAACAAAATAGATAAAATTTATATTACTTATAAAGATAGATTTATCCGTTTTGGCTATGATTGGTTTGAAAACCTATGTAAAAAGCATGGGACTGAAATAATTGTTTTGAATAATATTGACACTAGTCCTGATAAAGAACTGGTTGATGATCTGATAAGTATAATTCATGTGTTTTCATGCAGACTATATGGCTTAAGAAAGTACAAGAAAAAGATTAGAGGCGAATACTTAAATGACGATCAAGACACAAGTAGTTAAGCTAAAAGTTAATAAGACCATGCAAAAGCATCTTGATGCTCTATGCAACTATCGTCGATACTGCTGGAATAAAGGCTTAGAAACTTGGCAATTAATGTATGAAGCTCATACATTAAACAAAAAAGATAATCCCAGTCCTAACGAACGCAGAGTCCGTGATGAACTAGTCGCAAATAAAGCCGACTGGCAATATGATTTGTCTGCCAGATGTTTACAATTAGCGATTAAAGACTTAGCTAATGCTTGGAAGAACTTCTTTGATAAGTCACAACCTGATTGGGGAATACCTAGTTTTAAATCTAAGAAAGCTCCCAGACAAGGCTTTAAAACTGATAGAGCTAAGATCGTTAATGGCAGGCTTCGCCTTGATCGCCCAAGAAGCATTTCAAAAGAGTCTTGGTTTGATTTAAAAAGCTATGAAGCTCTAAAGATGGATGAAGTCAAAGTAGTAAGTGTCTTCAAAGAAAAAGATGATTATTATGCGGCTCTTCCTTATGAAGAAGAAATTAAACTAAAAGCTAAAACCCAGCAAAAGACAGCAGTTGATGTCAATGTTGGCCACTTTAACTATACCGAGGGGCAAATCAATATTCTGCCTGCTAAATTGCAAAAGCTCTATAAGCGTATTAAGCATTATCAAAGAATGCTGGCACGTAAAAGAGAAGTTAACGGTAAGTTAGCTACAAAATCAAATAATTACTTTGCAGTGAGAACCAAACTGCAAAGAGATTATCGCAAAGCAGCTAATATTCAAAACGATCTATTACAAAAATTTACTACTAAGCTTGTTAATAATTACGATCAAATTGTAATTGAAGATTTGGCAGTCAAAGAAATGATGATGACGCATGTAGCTTCAAAAGGAATGCAGAGATCACTTTTTAGCAAGTTTAGACGAATACTAACTTATAAGTGTGATTGGTATGGCAAAGAATTAATCTTGGCTGATAAAACATACCCATCAACTCAAAGATGTGCTGCGTGCGGTTATGTCAAAAAAGGCGAGGAAAAGATCACTTTGCAGGGCAATAAAAAGCATGGTACCAAACATAATGAGTATGTCTGTTATGAGTGTGGCTACAAGAATGATCGAGATGAAAATGCGGTTTTAAATCTTTTAGCTTTGGCAAAATAAAGAAAATAAACAGGGCTGGCTAGGTCCTTAAGCTGTAAGAGCTAGTCAATGTGATTACTCCTATTTGGAATATCAGAATACTAGTGAAGACGACAGTAAATGAAACAAAGAAAGGAAAAATATATCTTTCTGATATGTAGAAAATTCGTATTCTCCTACATATTTCCATGTTTTATATAGCAGACAAATATGACTACTAAAAAATTAGCAACTATCGCAGCAGCTTTATTAATCAGTGTTGCACCAGCAGCTGCTATTATCAATCAACCTGTTCACACAGTTCAAGCAGCTACGCAATCACAAAAAGGTAAAGTTACTCTCAAGAAATCCTTTAACGGCACAGTTCAAGTCTTCAACAGCAAAGGCAATGCCACTACCACTACCCAAAAAGTCAATGGCAAGAAGATGACTGTTGCTTCAACGGTTAAATCAGGCTCAAGTTTTAAATATTATGGCAAGCCTATCCTGATCCAAGGTAAAAAAGTAGATGCAAAAACTTCTAAGAACTACCACTACACTACCGCTTCTTACGTTAACATCGGTAAAAAACGCTACATCAAATCTTTGAATGTTAGCTCAATGGATGGACAAAATGTTTTAATCTTGAGTTCCAACTCTCGCATTTATGATAAAAACGGTCACCGCACTACTTTCAACGGTATGTCGCTTATTCCTAAATATATGCTAGTTAAAACGCCAGCTAAAACCCACGCCACAACTAAGAATGACGTATTTTTCTACTTTGCAAATCTTAGCGGATCTAAGAAGATAAGTTTGAATACAACCACTATCAAGGGCAAGCCATTTTATGCTTTAGGCAACGGTGTTTATATTTATGCTTCAAATGTTGGTTTTGTTAACGGCAACACTCTTTACCAAGCTTCTGGCACCACTACAGCCACTATTTTAAACAAGATCCACGTTTTAAATAATAAGCTCAAGTCAACTAGCAAGTTGCTCAAGATTGGTCAAAAAGTTAAGGTAGATGCCACCAAGACCACTGGTAAAGGCGACAGCGCTGCACTTTACTTCAGAATTGCCGGTACCAAAGGTAAAAACGCACAATACATTTACTGGGGCGACGATGCTGAATATGGTATGGATCAAGAAAGCACCACAGATGAATTCCAAGGCAACTTCAATTTAGATAATCACCTTGCTAATTAAGATAATATGCTAAAATTAAATTAACGATAATATATGGCGACCTAGAATCGTGAGGTTTTCCTCAAAGTATCTTTCTAGGCCGCTTTTTTCAATGTAGGAGAAAATTTATGGATGAATTATTTGCTAAAGCGCCGATTAAAAAGGTCTACTTTAAGCTAGCATTGCCAGTTGTTCTAGGGATGATCACTACCATGATCTACAACCTGGCAGACACAATGTTTGTTGCCAAAACTGGTGATACAAACTTGGTAGCAGGAATCACGATCGGTGCCCCGCTCTTTACCTTTTTAATTGCCGTTTCCGACATTTTTGGTCTCGGTGGTTCTTCATTGATTTCGCGTTTATTCGGCGAAAAGAATTATGCCTTGAGTAAACGCGTAAGTAGTTTTTGTATGATTGGTGGAATTGTCACCGGTTTAATCTTAACAGCTATTTTACTAATTTTTGAAAATCCGATCCTTCATCTTTTAGGAGCAAAAGCTGCCACTTATCAGGATGCCGCCGATTTTTATCGTGTAATATCAATTGGTGCTGCTCCAATTATCTTTTCAATCATTCCGCAGAACTTAATCAGAACAGAAGGCTTAGCTACCCAAGCAATGGTTGCTACAATGACGGGAACCATTTTAGCTATCATCCTTGATCCTATTTTCTTGTTTGTTTTTAAAATGGGTGCAATTGGTGTTGGGATTGCCAACGTTACAGGTTATCTAGTCACTGATGCTATTCTCATTTACTACGTTTTATACAAAACTGACTACATCAAATTAAAGCTAAAATATAGCAAAATTAGCGGCAAAACAATCAAAGATATCGTAGCAATCGGCATCCCTGGTTCAATCACCAACTTTGCACAAAGCTTTGGCATGGCACTTCTTAACTCATCTTTAGCTCTATACGGTGCAAAAAAAGTTGCCGCAATGGGAATCACCCAAAAGATTTACAGTATCGTTATCTTGGTAATCGTTGGTTTTGCCTTTGGTTCACAACCTTTAATTGGTTACAACTATGGTGCTAAAAACTGGAAACGATTAAAGAAAATTCTAAACTTTGATATTCTTGTACAAGTTGTCTACGCTGTAGTTTCAGGTGGACTGTTGTTCCTCTTTGCTCGTCCAGTTACTGCTTTATTTATGAATCAACCAGATATCGTTAATGCCGGCAGTTACATGTTAATTGCGACCATCATTACTACACCAATCGTTGGTATCATTTTGGTCTACACTACCGTCTTCCAATCAGTAGGTAATGCTTGGGCTGCCTTCATCATGGCAATTACTCGTCAAGGCGTTGTCTACTTTATCGCATTAGAAATTCTAAAAGTCACATTTGGCTACCACGGTATCGTTTGGGCTCAAGCAGCCAGTGATATCATCACCTGCATCATCGGTTACTTTATTTATGAAAAGAGCCTGGATCTCAAGGATAAAATCAAAGATTAGCCAAAATAAAAACTGCTCTCTTATTGAGAACAGTTTTTTTCATACTTATCTTTCAATTAAAGCAATTTTTCAAAAGCGTCTTCATACTTAGGAATATCGCCGGCACCCATGAAGACGATGACTGAATTCTTATTCTTGGTCAAATCAGCAATATTATCCAAATCAATTACTTCAGAACCTGGAATATTTTTAACTAAGTCTTCGCTTGAAATATCACCATTAGCTTCACGAGCTGAAGCATAAATTGGAGTTACATAAGCCTTGTCTACACCACGTAAAATTTCTTCGAAGTCTTTTTGATACTTCTTAGTTCTTGAGAAAGTGTGTGGTTGGAAGACGACAACCAACTTCTTGTCTGGGAACTTTTGACGGGCAGCTTGGATAGTTGCACGCATTTCAGTTGGGTGGTGAGCATAGTCATCAATAACTGCAATGTCGCCAAAGTCTTTTTCACTAAATCTACGCTTAGCACCCTTAAAGGTAAGAAGACCATCACGAATATCATCCATTGGTACCTTTTCAGTGTAGGCAACCGCAATAACAGCAGTTGAGTTCAAAATGCTGTGGTCACCAAACAAGTGAATTTCAAATTCGCCAAGATCCTTGCCATGTGCTAAAACGTGAAACTTAGAACCAGTAGTTGATTTCTTAATATCAACGGCTTGGAAGTCATCAGTATCTTTAAAGCCATAAGTATACTTAGGAATATCAGTCTTAAGGCTTTGAAGACGCTTGTCATCGCCCCATACAAACAATGCCTTCTTAGTTTGATCAGCTGCTGATTGGAATGCGCTGGTGTAATCGTCTTGATCCTTGAAGTAGTCTGGGTGGTCAAAGTCGATGTTAGTCATAATTTGGTAATCTGGGTGATATGCCAAGAAGTGACGACGGTATTCATCAGCTTCGTAAACGAAGAAGCGTGAGTCTGGAACCCCCTTACCACGACCGTCACCAATTAAGTAAGTAGTTGGTGCAACTTCACCTAAAACGTGTGACAAAAGACTAGTGGTTGAAGTCTTGCCGTGAGTACCTGAAATACCGATTGAAGTGTGCATTTGCACGATTTCTTCAACAGTATCTGGGTAGCTTTGCCACTTAACGCCTTTATCAAGACATGCCTTAACTTCTGGGTTATCTTCCTTGAAGGCGTTACCCTTAACGATTACTTGTTCATCGTTACTCTTGATGTTGCTTGGGTCAAAGTCTTTAACTTCAATACCAGCTTTTTCAAGTGGAACTTGAGTGAAGGTGTACTTTTCAATATCACTACCGGCAACGTTGTAGCCTAAGTCGTGAAGAAGTAGTGCTAAGGAAGCCATACCGGTTCCTTTAATACCAATAAACCAAATTTGTTTGTTCTTGTCTAACATTTATTTACCCTCGAATTTTTAACGTTTTTATTCGTTAACTATTTTACCATTTTTGTATGATATAATTTTGAAAAATTACAGAAAGGTACCCAATATGAAATTTGATAAATTTTCTCCCGTAACTGGCAATGACTTAACAATCGTCCAAGGTCAATCACGCTACGGCGTTGATTGCCAAGATAGCACAATCGATATTTATGATTTAACTACTGACAAATACTGGCAAGATAATCCTTTTCCAGGTAATCAATTGGTCTTCTTCAATTTTCAAACTGGACAAAAATTTGAACCGATGTCACGTAAAGAAAACCAATTCTTCTTTAGCGTTATCTACCAAAATGGTTATTTCTATTTTTTGCACGCCCAACTTGATCAAGATCAACTAACCTTATTCAAATATCTTCCTAGTCAAAAACCTGAAATTATTCATCAAATGCCACTTACTGGTTTACATACTCTTAATTTATCGCTAGTTAATGATCGAGTACATGTCTGGATTGCTTCTTTTAATGATGCCATTGACTTCTACTATCCGCAAAAATTTTCCGTAGTTAATGAACCCGATCAAAGCCTGCTTTTCATCGATGATAACAAGCTTTACTTTGAACAAAATAGTGACTTTTATTCAGATAACGAATACGAACACATTCCTGATCGGATAATCATCAAAGATTTTAATGATCATGTTCTCAACAACATGCAAGGAAATATCATCTTGCTATCTAATGGTCTATGGCAAAAAGTTAATGATAGTTTCATCTTGCCTTATTGGGGAGAACAGCACCCGTTAAATGGTCAAGATCGGTATTGGGTAACAATTTCTGATTATACTAATTTTGAAGATCTACGTAAGAGTTATTGGAAAAATAGAATCTATCCTGGTAATCGTCTGATCTTTTTTGATCAAAAGACTGGCAAAACTCTTTCACCATTTTCAGCTAAGCCTAATATTTGTTACGGTGAAGCAATTTTCAATGATGGATTTTTCTATTTTACTCAAGTAAACATTGAAGCAAACGAATTACATATTTTTAAATACTATCCTGAACAAGAAGCAGAAATTATTTTTACCTGCTCATTAAATGCGGTAAATTTAAATGATCTATATCTAATACGTTCTGATAATCAAGTACAATTAATCAGCAATACTGATCAGAACTCAGAAACAGAAAAATCCGTAGTCAAAGGTGTTTTCCCTGAAAAATTCACCCTAACTTGTACTGAAAGTCAACTGCCTCTATTTATGAAGAATCATCAAATGTATTTCAGTGATTATGAAGAGCAGTACAATGACAATGGTGATTTTGTTAAATACGTTTACTACACCTGTAGCAAAAATTTAAACAATAAATTGATTTCAAAAGAACTTGGCTTGTACACTCTAGCTCCAGACGGCAAATGGTGGTTAAGCTAACAAAAAAGTTGATAAATTAGCTTCAAAACTAGTTTATCAACTTTTTACTTTATATTTTTATTAATTATCATGTGCTATTATTTTTCTTGACCAATTAGGTAGTTCAGAAGTCATAAAATGCTTATTATCAATCCGCTGATAAGTTCTAATTAATGAGTCACCTGAATTGTCATAGATACTTACAGAATCAAACTTTCTTATCAATTCGTATAATGTATTTAAGGATCTATCATATCTTTTCTTTATCATTTCTTTTCTAGCATAATCTAAAATTTTCTCATAAGTTTTAACATGTGCTGCTAGTGTAGTTTCAAAACTACATGTTTCATGATGTTTAATATGTCCTTTTAATTCATTTGCGGCAATTCGCATTGCCGCTAAATTTTTAGAATTATCTTGCCAATCCCAACCATTTCGACGACTTATTTCATCTGCATTTATTTCATATGGTATGACTTTATTAAACTGACTTTGAGTTAATGTGGATTTTCCCGCTCCATTCACACCAGCAAAAATATACAAAATAGGCATTAATACGGTCCACCTTGACTAATAAGTTTTTGCTGTTTTTGTGCCAGAATATAATTATAAATACTATTCCATAATGTCCATTCATTTTGATCTTTTGCATCATTACAATGTTGCTCAACATCAATTAGACTAACGGCATTAATTGAGCGAATAATTTGTTCAGTATCTGACATAAAATCATATCCTTTGAGTATATATTATACAAAATTAAATCAAAAAAAGATTGCAAAACCATTCAGGTGTTGCAATCTTTTTTATATACTAAATTCAAATTATAAGGTAATTTCACCACTAGCGATCAATTCGTCGCACTTAGTTGGTTCAAATTCTGCACCAACTTCAAAGTTGTCAGGAACAACCATAATACCACGCTTTTGTGGTGCGTGTGGAAGTCCTAATTCACGAGCTGAACAAATCATACCATATGAATCAACACCGCGAAGAGCGCCTGGCCAAATTTGTTCACCATTTGGCATTAAAGTACCTGGAAGAGCAACAACAACCTTTTGGCCTTGTGCAATGTTAGGAGCACCACAAACGATTTGGTGTTCTTCACCGTCACCTACTTCAACAGTAGTTACGTGAAGGTGATCTGAATCTGGGTGCTTTTCACAGGTCTTAACGTAGCCGTAAACAAGAGTTGGCTTGCCATAAGCTAACTTATCATCAAAACCAACTTCAGCAAGCTTCTTATTTAATGCTGCAAGTTCATCATCTGAAAGCTTAACTGGACCATTTGGCAACTTGTCAAAGTCGATTAACTTATCAACATTGAAAAAGTTAAAACCAATAGTCTTGCCTTCATCGTTAGTTACGCGAGTAACATCTTCTTTTTCTTCAAATGAACTACGGCCTTCATCATGACCCATAATCACGATCAAAGTATTAGGATAAGCTTCTTTATTAGTACTAGTAATCATGCTTCTCTATTTTCTCCTTTTAATCAAGTGATCGTAAAAAGTTTTCTACTTCATCTTTAGTTTTACGGTCCTTATTTACTAGTCTACCAATTTCTTTGCCATCTTGGTAGACAACAAATGAAGGAATTCCCATAATCATTAATTTTTTTGCAACATCCATTGAGCCATCACGGTCAATTTGGTAAAACTTAGCATCTGAGAAATCTTTTTCAATTTCTGGCAAGAATGGATCTAAGAAACGGCAATCAGGGCACCAGTTTGCAGAAAATTCCAATACAACGCGGCCTGACTTCGTGATTTCTGTTAATTGATCTTCTGTTAATTCTTTAATCTTTTCCATAATTTTATCCCTCATTATCAGCTTACTATTTATAAGTATTTTAATGATTAAAAATTCATTTTACAAGTGCTATGCTTCAAAACTTGCATGCACTGCATAAATTGGATTGCCTTTAGCAGCAAATTTATGCTCGTATTCAGTTTCAATATTCTTCTCCACGATTTCGGGCTTTTCGTGATGTAAGTCCACTGAAACGAAATCAAAGTGCATCCCAAAATTATTCATACTTTGCACAGAATAAGCAAACAAACCAGAATTATCTGTCTTAAATTCGATATGACCGTCATTAGTTAAGACTTGTTGATATTTAGCTAAAAAGCTCTTATAAGTCAATCTACGCTTCTCGTGGCGGGTCTTTGGCCATGGATCACTAAAGTTTAAGTAAATGACATTTGTGCTGTTTTCAGGGAAGAAACAGTTAATATCAGCCGCATCCCCACGCAAAATTTGTAAGTTATCTAGACCCTTTTCAAGCTTAGTTCTCAAAATAATCCCAGCTGCAGTAGTTTGAAGTTCAAGTGCTACATAATTTTTATCGGGATTATTTTCAGCTAATGTAGTAATAAAATGTCCTTTACCAGAACCTACTTCAATTTCAATCGGATTGTCATTACCAAAACGTGCTGCCCAATCAATCTTCTTGTCAGGGTCAGGATTTTGCAAAACACTTTCAGGATGTTCATTAACGAGCTTTACAGCCCAAGGTTTATTTCTTAATCTCATTCTTTCAATTCCTATCTCTTTATTTTTTGTTGTTTAACTCTAACTGGCAAATAACCATAATTGATAATCATCGTGAAGACAAACAATACCACAATACTAATCCAAAGATGAGAATCAATTGGCAATAATATCAACCAGAATACGCTGACTAATAACCATTGAATCAAAAGTCCTAAGTTTAAGACTTTGACTAAGTCTTTCCCGCGATTATCACGCACAATGGGATAAACACGATACATGATGTTTGAATCAAATTCGGTTGCCATTGGCAATAATTGGTAAACGGTCAAGAAAATAACTAAGCAGGACAAACCAAGTGCCCAGCGCCAATCTTGTACTAGCCAGGAAATCAAAATGGCAAAAACTGTCATTCTAACTAATAAATTCAAGTATTCTGGATTTCTAAGCAGTGATCTCCGGTACAAGAATAAGTTAGGATTTTCTTTAGCAATTGCCTTAGGTAAAAGAAAATCAAGATATTTTCTACGTTTAATCGTCACTTGTTTTTCTTCAACATCGGTGAACATGCTGAAGATGCTGTAGACACGGTCTTTTCTTGCCTTTTCACTTTCAACAGCATAACGCCAGTTAAAAACTCCCTTATCTTTTTTTGTACCTAAGTGACCCATCATCATTAAAACAATGACTTCAATCGGATATACATAAGAACCAAGGCTACCAATTAATAAAACCACCAAGGTAATTAATAAGCTAACCCAATTAGGAAAATTGTAGTAAAAATACAAATTCTCTTTTTCAATTAATATCATGACTGCCTTTAAGAGAATCGTCCCAATTAAAATTAAAGCATATGACCAGACTGGAATTCCTGCCTTAATCGTAGCAAATGGAAATAAAATTCCCCCTAAGAGTACAATCAAGATTGTTGGCAAAACCAAGCTATACTTGATCATTGGTTTGAGATATTCATCCATCTGCTCATCTTGAGTGAACAAGAACTGCATATCAGCATCTTTTAACAGCGTGACTAAATGCCCTGTTAATAATGGCAACCACAATAAAAGTCCCACTAATGGCTTATAAAACCACAAATTAGTCGGCATCGACTTCATGGCTTGTGCATACCAGAACATCAAAGCCCCGAATAAAAAGATCAAAGCCAAAATAAAGAAGTCATTGAAAACCAGTGTTAAATACTTAACTGATTGCTTAAGGTTTTCGTTTAACCTTTTTTTCGCTAAATCACGCATTGCCATTATCCTCTCTATTCAAAGCTAAATAGAGTTTATCAAATGGATCATCAGGCCTTAAACCATAGTGCTGACGAATTTCTTGCAAATTGCCAATCACTTCAATTGTTCCGCGATTTAAAACAGCATAATTAGAAATTGCTTGTTGCGCATCAGCTAATACGTGAGTAGTCATCAGCACCATCTTGCCGTTAGCAATTGACTGCTTAATTAAATCTATCAAATTGGCTACCGCAAGTGGATCAAGCCCAGTAAATGGTTCATCAATAACGAGCAAGCTTGTATCTGCTAAAAAGGCTGACACGATCATTACCTTTTGTCGCATCCCTTTAGAGAAGTGAATTGGTAACCAATCAAGCTTATCATCTAATCTAAACATTTTAAGTAATTCATGTGCTCGATTCCATGACTTACTTGCATCAAGGCCATAACTAAGCATGGTTAATTCCAAATGTTCCTTTAACGTTAATTCTGGATACAAAACCGGTGTTTCAGGAATATAAGCAACTTGCCGCTTAAATTTGGTTGGTTGCATCGTCAAATTCACGTCATTGAGTAAAATCTTACCCTTCTGTGGTCTAAGCAAACCTAAAATGTGCTTAATCGTAGTCGACTTACCCGCACCGTTTAAACCAATTAAGCCCAGTGCTTCTCCTGGCTTAATCTCCAAATTAATATCTTTAATAACTGGGACACCAGTATAGCCCCCAGTTAAGTGTTCAATTTTTAATGTCATTTTTTCGTTTCTTTCCTTAGTAAACTATCATGTTTTATAATATCATGGATATTAGTAGAAACTAAAGTCTAACAAATAAGAGGTAATTATATGGAAAATAAAAATTTAGTTGACGATTGTTTATTCTGCAAAATTATCCGCGGTGAAGTTCCAAGTTACACTGTCTTTGAAAACGACGACGTTAAAGCTTTCTTAGACATTTCTCAAGTTAACCCAGGCCACACTTTGATGATCCCTAAGAAGCACATCACTAACTTATTTGACTACACTAAGGAAGATGCCCAAAGATATTTGCAATACATTCCTGAAATTGCTAATGCAATCAAAAAGGCATTTCCTAACGTTACTGGTATGAACATTACCACTAACAACGGTAAGTCAGCTAACCAAGTAGTAATGCACTCACATATTCACTTCATTCCTCGTTTTGAAGGCGATGGCTTGAAGCTCATGACTCGTAACAACGCCGATCAATACGATGAAGCAAAATACAATGAAGTAGCTGATAAGATTAAAGCTCAATTTTAAGGAGAAATAATGAAACATTTTCTTTTAGGTACTATTTTTGGTGCAGCAGCTGGAACCGTTTTTTCTTGCATGAAAGATAGCGAAGGCAATCGTCCCGGCAAACCACTCAAAGATGAATTTGATGCATTTAAGCATGAAACTAGCCGCTTTAATCAAGCTTTACAAAAAGCCAAAAAAGCTAGTCAAGATTTAAATGATCAAATGCCTCAAGCTGAACGAACTATTAGTGATATCAGTGATAATATTGAAAAATATTCAAGACATATTGAGCCAACTGTTGATAAAATCAAACAAAAAAGTGATCAATTAAATCAAGATTTTGGTGAAAATAATATCGTTAAATAAGAAATATTAAAGAAAATTTGATTTTTTTATGAATATTGCTTATTTGAAAACGAAACAACTAATTTTATGGTATATTAGTTGACAGTTACTTAATTAAGGATGTGGAGATTTATTTATATGAAGAGTTATATGAAAAAAGTTGCTGCAGTTGTTGCTGTAGCTGGTGTTGCTTTATCTACTGCTGCCTGCTCAAATAGCGGCAACAATGCTACTGTTGCTTCATACAAGGGTGGTAAGATCACTCAACAACAATACTACGATGAAATGAAGAAGTCTCAAGCTGGTAAGTCAGCTTTGGCTAACATGATTATTAACCGTGCTTTGGAACAACAATACGGCAAATACGTTTCATCAAAGAAAGTTGACAAGCAATACAACAACTACAAGAAGCAATACGGTTCACAATTTAGTGCTGTTTTACAACAAAATGGTATGACCGCTTCAACATTTAAGCAAAACTTGAAGACTAACTTGCTTTCTGAAGCAGCTTTGAAGCACATTAAGAAGATTTCTAAAAAGCAAGAACAAGAAGCTTGGAAGAATTACCAACCTAAGGTAACTGTTCAACACATTTTAGTTGCTAAGAAGTCAACTGCTGAAGACATTATCAAGCAATTGAAGGATGGTAAGAGCTTCAAGAGTTTAGCTAAGAAGTACTCACTTGATACTGCTACTAAAAATAAAGCCGGTAAGCTTCCTGCATTTGATTCAACTGATAACACTTTAGACAGTGCATTCAAGACTGCCGCATTCAAGCTTAAGACTGGTGAAGTTACTGAAAGTCCAGTTAAGTCACAATCTGGTTACCACGTAATCAAGATGATTAGTCACCCAGCTAAGGGTAAGTTTGCTGATCACAAGAAGGCTATCGATGATGAAATTTACGCATCAATGGCTCAAGATCAAGCTGTTATGAAGGACGTTATTGCTACTGTATTGAAGAAGGCAGACGTTTCTATCAAGGATAACGACTTGAAGGATGTATTATCAGCTTACGTTTCAACTGGTGCTACTAAGTAATAAATTTTACTAAATTAAAAAATCCAATTCTCGCTTGAGAGTTGGATTTTTTCTTTACTCTTAATTATCTATCCTTTTAATAACAGCGTAAGTAACCGCTTTAATGCTACAATTAAAGTATAGAAAGAAGCTTTAATTATGAATGAAATCAAGTTAAAAGGTGGTCACTTATCACTTTCCGAATTAAACGCAATTTTTACTACCATTCCACAAGAATTTGATGTTCTTGATGAAAATGATATCGTCGTATGGTCATCAATGAATGAGCATCGCATCTTTCCTAGAACCGAGAAAGATATTGGTAAAACTGTCTTCGAAGTGCATCCCGGTCACTCACAAGGACGAGTTAAAGCAGTTTTAAAACAAATGCACGAGGGTGAGCGTAATTCAATTTCAATCAATATTCACAAAAACGGACAGCCATTAAATATTTCTTTTTATAGCCTTCATGATGATAATGGTAAATATTTAGGCTGCGTAGAAGTTACTCAACCCGTCCAAAGTTATCAGGTTAAAGGTAGTAAATGGCGTAATTTTATAAATATAATTCACAAAAAATAATTACTAAAAAAGCAGTACAAACGATAATTTGTACTGCTTTTCTCTATTCTAAATGTCGTGCCTTTTCCAGTGCTGGATCATGCTTAGGGTGATAATACCTCTTACCATCTTGGCTAAGCAATGGTTCTGTAAACTGCCCCTTAGGCGTATGCTGCAAAGCATTCGTTACAGCATACACAGTCGCATCTAAATCATCAATGCGGTGAAGCAATTCAGCTTCAAGCAAGGCTGGCAACTTAGGTGACCCATATTCAAATTTACCATGATGCGATAAGACCATATGTCTAAGCAAAAGCAAATCTTCTGATTCAAGATCAAAGTTTAATTCATTAGCTGCAAGCATAATTTGTTCATCTATTAATACTAAATGACCAACTAGATTTCCTTCAGCCGTGTACTGTGTTGCAGCAGGTCCTGTAAGCTCTAAAACTTTGCCCATATCATGTAAAATACATCCTGCGTAAAGCAAAGACCGATTAACTTGCTCATAATTATCAGCCAAACCTTTAGCATCCTTTAACATCGATAATGTGTGAAATGCTAATCCGCCTCGAACCGCATGGTGATTACTTTTGCCCGCTGGATAATCATAGAATCTTTTACCCCATTTTTTAAGCAAATATTCTACGATTGTCTTCCAAGTCTTATTTTGAATCTGAGCCACAAAATTGTTAATCTCCTGCTCCATTTCATTAATTGGTTCAGGAGCAGATTTAATAAACTGATCAAGCTCATATCCTTCTTGTGGACCTACAACACGCAAACTATAAATTCGAATCTGTGGTCGCCCTTGATACTCTTCTCTTTTACCATTTAACTCAACGATCGTACCAGTACTAAAGGTCGCTGCATCCTGATTATTAGCATCCCAATAATTGCCACGGATTTCACCTGAGCCATCGCCAAATTGCATAGCTAAATAAAGATTATTTTTCTTATTATTACGCAATTGTGAATTCTTAATTAAGACCACAATATCCATTTCTTCGCCATCGTTATAATCTAACAATCGTTTAAGCATCTTGAGTTCCTTTCGTAAAAGTTAAAGGCGTAATTTCTAATTGATCAACCAATTTTTCTTGAGCAGTAAAAATCAATACTTGATTATTTTCACTAATCTTTTCAAGTAATTTCTTAATATAGCTGATTCGACGATCATCAAAATTAACAAATGAATCATCAATTAAAATTGGTAAATTAATCTTATCTTTGATTTGTTCAATAAATGCTAATTTCAATGCAAAGTAAAGCTGTTCGGCTGTCCCACGAGACAAGTATTTCACTTCACGCTTCTTACCATCTTTACGCATAACCGTTAGCTTTTTATCTAAAACGATATTTACGTAGCGACCACCAGTAAGCAAAGCAAAATATTCCTTAGCGGCATTCAACATCTTAGGGAAACGCTCATTGGAAGCTAAATCGAGTGAACGGCTAATCCACTTAGAAGCTAGCAAATTAGCCAGATACTCTTGACTGCTGTTAACGAAATTAGTTTCGGTATTGGCTAGCTCCTGCTTTGCCTCAAAAACTGCAGTAGAATCAGCCAAATTGTCCAATTGAACCTGCAATTTAGCCACCTGCTGCTGTAATTCATCAATTTCTTCAGTTACATCAGAAGATTGGGCAGCCAGACTTTGAAGTTGTGCTAAAACCTTGCCTGGTTCTTTGGCTTCTTGTTTTAATTCATCTAAATCATCATGCAAACTTTTTTCAAGAGCATCATATTGAGCTTTAATTTTAGCTTGATCTAAAGACTCTTGATAAGCTGCATCATAATCCGCCATATTTTCTACATTAGCTTGCGCAAACACAGCCTTTAATTTTAAACCAAGCTCTTTTAACTCTTGCTTATCCTGATTCAGTGAACTAGTTAAATTAGACTTCTTCTGCGTTAATTCTTGTTGTTTATTAATTTGTTCTTCGATCTCATCTAATCCATTCAAAACCTGATCAAAATCATCGTCGATCGGCTCTCTTAAGACATTCTGGACATTGGCAGCTAATTGAGCAACTTGCTGATTAATTTTATTTAATTCTTCCGCATTAGTCTTTTCGGCACTCTCTTTAAGCTTGTATTGATTTAAATTAGTCAACACACTATTCAGATCCAACATATCAGGATCCAAATTATATTTTGAATAAAAAGCTTGCCTTTGATTTTTAACTGCCTTTTGTTTTGCTAAAATATCCGCTGCTTGTTTACTTGCCTGTGTATTTTTGACATAGCCAAAGCCTGCAAGTCCAATACCAGCTATTAACGCAATAATCCCTAACACTCCAGCAGTTCCTAATAAAATTAAACCTAGAACTACTAGTACAGCACCAACAATATACCAAAGTTTATCACTAGGGCTAATTTCATTAACTTCTTCATTTTGTTTTGCTGGCAACGCTAAGAAATCTTCTTTTAGCTGCTTAATATCTTCTGTATTTAAATCGCGCAGCTCATTAATTTCAGGTGATAAAGCAAGTAGTTGCTGCTCTTCTTGCTTCAACTGATCAGCTTTTTGTAAACAATTACGATATTCAACCTGCCATTGCAATAACTGCGGCTTTTGTTGAACAACTTTCTTAGATTCGTTTAGATCAATTAAGTCTTCTTCTGTTAACTCAGATAATTGCTCTTGTAAAGATTGCATCATCTTTTGTAAATTTCGCCCTTGAGCCATTAAATCTTGAGCTTTTTGGTAGTTTTCACTATCAAATTTGATATCTTTTATCTGCTTTTGTAAATCTAATAAAGTTGTATAGTTGCTTAATTCTTTTTGTAAATCACGCAAACTTGCCTGTTTAGTTTGAATATTTGCTAAAGCCTGCTGTGCCTTTTTCAACCGATCTTGATGATCTTTCAGATCCTGAGCAAGCTCTTCATAATCACTAAATTCCGCTTTAGTTTGAACTAACTTGTCACGATCCGTTTCTATTTGCTTTAATAGGCGGTTAACTTCTGGCTTTTTCCCAGTCTTTTTAAAAAGTTTGCCAGCTTCCTTGGCAAAATCATCACGTAATTTCAGTAATTGACCACTATTAGCCGCACCTAAATAATAAATACGCTCCAGCAAATCTTCCTGACTCAGACTAGTAACTTGGCCCAACATTTCCTGATTAAAAATAAAGCTATCAGCATAAAAAGAGCCATCAATATTTTGAATCTGGTCAAAAAACAAGCTTTCAGGGACAACTTGACCGTCTTTTTTAACGGTTAAAATTCCTTTTTTAGTTTTATCACCCTTGGCATAAAGACGTTCCAGCTCATATTCTGAATCACCGTTTTCAAAAATCAAGCTACCGCCCATTGGACTAACATGTGCTAGCGGCGTATAGTCTTCAAAAAATGGCGAAGCATTGCTACGCAAATGAAAACCAAACATTATTTGCTTAATAAAAGCTACAGTTGTACTCTTGCCGGCTTCGTTAGCACCAAAAAAGATATTAATTTGGTCACCAGGTAAATCAAATTTTTTATTAGAGAATTGGCCAAAGTTGACTATCTTAATTTGTTTCAGTCTCATCAGTAATTCCTTTCAATTTACCCATTAACTTAACCTCAGTTAGTTGCTTCACAGCCTTAATAAAAGCGGGATCTTCCGTTAATTGAGCTGCTATAGGATCCTTTTTCTTCCAATCGCTAACAATCTTATCAAACTCATCATTTTCAAATATTTCTGCCTTAGCTTGCTCAAAGGCTTGCTGATCATTTTCATTAAGTTCCAAATTAGAACTTATTTTCAACCGTACATCTACTAATTGCGAATCAAACGGCAAATTCTGTGAAATGTTTTGCCAAAAATCCGTGTCTTGCACTAACTCTTGTTCTTCATCAGTCATAAATTGGGCGCCAGCAGTAGTTAAACTGAAATAAGTTTTTTGTTTTGCATTATTTAGACTTGCAATAATTTCATTTTGTAAATCAGCTTTACTAATTTGAGTATCTAATTCAACTTGTACTCCTTGCCATAAAATTGGGCCTGTCGTCTTAAATTCAATACTTGTTTTTTTAGTATTCTCATCAATCACGCCAAGGTAGCATCCCTTAGCACCCATTTCATTGATGTGACGTCCTTGAATATTGCCTGAATAAACAATCCATGGCTTTTCACTCAAATTACGCCGAGCATGAATATGTCCTAAAGCAAAATAATCATAATTCAATGCTTGAACCTCAGATACCGTAAAAGGTGCATAAACATTTTTACGGCTATCAGCTTCTTTTTCTTGGGCGTGCATTAAACCAAAAGTATAATTATGTTCCTTTCCAGGAAAATCTGGAATTTTATCTTCTGTAATATGATTATTTAAATATGAAAAGCCCACAACATCGTAGTTAAAATTATCTTTAGTCTTAAATGTTGCTTTTTCTACTGCTTCATTTGCACCAAGCAATTTAAAATATGGGCTCTGATTAACCAATAAATCTTCACGTCGCATATGATCATGATTACCAAAAATCATTACTACTTGGATCTGCGCATCTGTTAAACGTTTAATCTGCTGTGCAAAAAACAACTGCGAACGTGGAGATGGCTTAGCACTATCAAAGGTATCACCTGCAATTAAAACCAGGTCGACCTTTTCAGCCAACGCCAAATCTACAATCCGTGTTAATGATTGGTCTGCTGCTTGATATATCTGATTAAATTCCTTAGATGGCAAAAAAGATAGCCCGCGAAATGGACTATCTAAATGCGCATCTGCAAAATGAATAAATTTCATCGCAAATTCTAGTTTCTAAGACCTTCATAAAGATCATTAATTGGCTTAGTGTAAGCCTTTTGGATTTCACCTAACAAATCATACAAACCTTGTTCACTCTTAAGAAGAGCAACGATCTTATCGTTCTTTTGAACTTGAGCATTCAATTCTTGGTAAGCCTTTTGATCTTCATCAGATAAAGGTTGACCACTTTGTTGAGCTTGCATGATCTTAGCTTGAAGTTCATCCATCTTCTTAAACATTGCTGCACTTTCACTGTCTGCTTGAACAGCCTTAACAGCGTCACCTACAGCCTTGTATTGGTCAGTCTTAGTTAAATCTTGTGCTAATTGATTAGCTGAATCATAAATATTAATCATATGGGTCCTCCTAAATTTTATCGGCCAAATAAACCTTTGACATCATTATACCATTCATTAATTTTCTGTCCTGCAGATCCGATACCATCTTGAATTTTTTGTCCCAAACCGTTGGTCCAATCAAAATTGGATCCATTGTTTTTGACAAGCTGACCTGGTGATTTTTCGGTAAATTGCGTTTGAGCAGTATATGGTAGGATCCCTTCCATTTCTGCTTTGTACAATCGTGTAATTCCCGTTTCAGATACTCCTTGCATATAACGCTGCTTACTTGTTTGATCAAAACCAACCCAAGTAGCTAACACGATATCAGGAGTATAACCGACGATCCATTGATCCTTTGTTCCAAAACCATATGAGTTAGGAACTTCAGTTGAACCAGTCTTACCAGCAACACGGAATCCATTAGGTTGAGCAGTCTGAGCAGTACCATTAGTGAAAACGCCAAGCATCATCGTCGTCATTTCTTTAGCAGTATTCTCAGAAATAATTCTATGATTACCTGGATTATTATTTTCGACTAACACATTGCCACTTGCATCAGTAATTTTAGTAATAAAGTAAGAATTATTAGGTAAATTACCTTTATTAGCAAAAGCAGAATATGCACGAGCCATTTGTAAAGGCGAAACCCCTGTAGAAAGTCCACCTAATGCCAAAGCTAGGTTGCGATCTGACTTAGGTACCTTTATACCAAAATTCTGAACAGATTGTACACCCTTATTTACACCAATTTTATCAAGCAGCCATACTGCAGGAACGTTTTTACTTTCCGCTAAAGCTTGGTACATCGGAATCTTATCAGAATAGCCATTATCAACATTATGCGGCTCATAACCATTTTTACCAAACTTTTGCAACTTGTTAGAAAGCTCAGAATCATAATGATAACCATCTTGAAGAGCCGGTACATAAACAGCGATTGGTTTAATTGATGAACCAGGCTGACGCTTCATTTGAATTGCACGGTTATAACCACGGAAAACGTGTTTACCGCGACCACCGATTACAGCTCGTACAGCACCTGTTTCTGGATCCATTGCCACACTTGCACCCTGACATTCTGTGCCATCAGTACCATTTTGTGGGAAAAGCCAGCTTTCATTAAAGGTATCTTGCAATCTTCCCTGATAATTTTGATTAAGAGTAGTGTAAATCTTAAGTCCCTTATTCATTACTTGCTCTTCAGTCAAGCCGTATTTGCTAATAGCTTCATCTACTACAGCATCAAAGAAATATGGATAACTATAGCCATCTTTATTTCTAAAGGTATTCCGCAAAGTTAACCCTTGCTTAGAGTAAGCTTTAGCTTGAGCAGCAGTTAACTTACCATTATCAGCCATTAATCCTAAAATCAAATTACGCCGCGCCAAAGCATTGGCCATATGATCAACAGGATTATAAAAACTTGGATTACGTAAAATTCCTGCTAATGTAGCAGCTTCTCCTACTGTCACATCACTGGCATTTTTACCAAAATACCTGCGACTGGCATCCTGCACGCCCCAGACACCATTGCCAAAATATGCATTATTCAAATACATCGTTAGAATATCTTTTTTGGAATAAACATGGTTAATTTCAATCGCAAAGAATAATTCTTCTAATTTTCGTGAAAAAGTCTGCTGCTGGGTCAAAAGCGAGTTTTTAGCCAGTTGCTGGGTTAGAGTCGAACCACCACCAGTTACTTGTCCGTGGTGAATAACCAAACTTACTGCTGCACGCGCCATTCCCTTAATACTAAAACCAGGATTTTTCCAGAAAGTACGATCTTCTGTCGAAATTACTGCATTTTGAATATTGGGAGAAATTTTATCATATTCAACGAATGTACCTTTTTGTGAATATAAAGAACCAGCTTTTTTGCCTTTATAATCATAAATAGTTGTCGTTGTTGAAAGTGAAGCCTTCAAATTTGAGATATTCGAAGTCTTAACTTTAATTGTATAATATGTACAAGTTATCAATATAAGAGTGAGCAGGATTAAAATAATCCAGCGTCCGATAAAGAAGCGGCGATCAATTCGATGCCAAACATCTTTAAAACCGCTTCTTTTTGGTTGGTCGTTATTCATTAATACAATGCTCCTTTTTAGAAACAAGAAAATTGTATCACATTGCTAGTACACTTGTTTAGACTGGCAACAGTCTTAGGAAATATTTATGGTTTATCATTTTACACTTTTTTATCCTAAAAATCTCGAACCCTTACCCGTCAATGACGTATTGCGTAAATTGCTTATTCCGAGAAAATGGCGTCACTACTTGCGCATTGAACAAAACATTACAATTAACGGCAAATACCGCTATTTTAATCAGGAAATTTCGCCAGGCGATAAAATTGACATCACATTAGATCAAGTTGAATCTACCCAGCAAAAATATCCAACTAGTGGAAAGTTACCCGATATCATTTACGAAGACGATAATTTATTGATTATTAATAAAAAGAAGGGGCAAAAAACTCACCCCAACTTAAATGAAACTGACACAGCTTTAAATGATTGCGCCACTTATTTAGGACAAAATCCCTACATTGTTCATCGATTAGATATGCTTACAGGCGGCTTACTGCTTGTTGCAAAAAATCCTGCAGTAGTGCCGATTTTAAATCGTGAATTAACCACCAAAACTTTTCATCGTGATTATTTAGCTAAAGTTGATCATGCAGAGAAATTAAACGATCAAGGTACAATTAATCAGCCAATTGATCATGATCCTGATGATCAGCGAAAAAGAATGATCTCACCTGCTGGACTTCATGCCGTAACACATTATCAAGTGTTAAAAAGAAATGATGATAATACAGCGGTAGTCAAACTAACTTTGGAAACTGGTCGTACTCATCAAATCCGTGTGCATTTAGCATCCCTTGGTACACCAATCGTTGGCGACCCGCTATATAACCCCAACTTTGCTGGAGAAGATTTAGCGCTTGACGCTTATGAAATTTCGTTGATTAAACCTTTTTCTTTTGAGAAATTAACAATTAAATTACCAAAAGAAAAAATCAAATTGTAAACAAAAAACGTAGCCTTATCAAAGACTACGGTTTTTAGTTATAAACTATTTATTCTTCACTCATAACAACATTATTTTTAATGCTCACTTGCACCAGTAGATGCATCTGCATGATCTGCTTCTTCACTAGCACCGCTAACAAAATCAGCCTTCTTCATATCGCATCCTTCGGTATCCATGCCTGGCATCCAAACATCTTCTGGCTTCACTCCTCTTTCTTCGGCAAAGGCCTTAGTCAAAGTCTTCATATCCATTAACTTATAATTCTTAGGATGATCTGGATCAAAGATTTCGATTTGTGCCATCATACCGGCATCTTCATGTTCAATGATATGGCAGTGATACATAAAGACTCCCTCAAGTGGGAATTTAACCAATAAGCGCACAGTTTCTCCTGGTGCAACAGGAACTGTATCTTTGTAAACACCAACTTCATTTGGATATGGCTTTTTTCCATTACTAGATACTACTAAAAAGTGCGTGCCGTGAATATGGAATGGATGAATCATACCTTCTTTTTTTGAATTAGTATTAGTAACGTCCCAATATTCAGCTTGACCGACTTTTTGTTTCATATCGATTCTTTGCATAGCAAAACGTTTACCATTCATCTTATCACAGCCATCCATGGTGACCTTACGAACGGGCAAACTTGGGTCAACTTCTGGAATTTCTGGTGTAAACAAAGTGGCAGGAATTTCTGAATTATCATCCTCAAATTTATGAATCCGGAATTCGATCAATTTGAAGTCATCAGTGTAAAGACTTACTACGTCGCCCTCATGGTATTGACCAAAATCGACTATAACTTGTAATCTCTCACCTGGTGTTACTAACAACTTCGTCATCTTGATTGGATGTGGTAAGAAAGAATCATCTCCTGCAATTTGAGTCATAACTAAATCGTCATCAAAGTGCAAACGCCATTCACGTCGGTTAGAGCCACCTAAGAAAAGCAATCTGACCTTTTGCGTAGTAACATCAACGTAAGGACGAACGACTCCATTAATTATCGGAGTATCGCCAAAAATCCCCATTTGATTGTACTCAGCCCGATAATCCAATTGGTTATGTTCATGGAAAGTACGATCTTGTAAAATAACCGGAAATTCATCAATACCATACTTTTTTGGAATTGGCAGCTTAGCTTCGTTTTCATCAGTTACTACTACACCCATCGCAAGACCCATCTAAACTTGGGCAGCCGTTGATGGACATGGATGAGCATGCAGCCAAGTTAAAGCAGCTGGTTGATTAACTGTAAATTCGATCTGCTTTTCTTCACCGGGATAAACTGGGGCATGACAACCACCATCCGTAATAGGCCCTGGAACTTCTATACCATGCCAATGATAAGTAGTTAATTCTGGCAAACTATTTTTTAAAGTTACATGAACACGTTTGCCTTTCTCAACTACCATCGTCTTTCCTAATAAAGGTGCATTATAGCCCCAAGTCTTAGTCTTCTCACCAGGTAAAATTTGACTTTCACCTACAATTGATTCTAGTGTGAACCAAACATCAGTAGCAGTTTCCTTATCAGGCTTTAATACTGGTGGAACAGTTAACGGCTGAACTTCTACTCCTTCAGGAATTTTCAAATTCTTATAGTCAAAGTGATTTTTGTCAAAGTCTTCCTTATCTTCAAAATAATCTCTATAAATTTTTTCAGACATTTCTTTCACTCTTTCGATACTCTTTATGTTTTTACTCACTTTTGTCTTAGCACCCTCTTTCTAAGCAAGCAAAGCATTTGAATTCTGTTATTTTTTAATTCAACTACTTCTTAGCTATATTAATTTTTATCACCTAAATTTATTACAAATACTTAATAATTCTTAAAATAGTTATTTAATCGTTAAAACAGCTTTATTAATTTATGAAAAATAAAAAGATTGATTATTCGCATCACATAATGTGATTTATAATAATCAATCTTTTCATCTACCTGCTATTATTCATAATGCAACACACTAGCATCAAATGAATTTGTATCCTTCACTCCTGTATACATCATCATTTCAGCCAATTCTTCATTCATCTTTTTCAGCTTATCTTCTGTCGCCCTAGTACCACTCTTCAATAATTCTGATAAAATTCCGCGACCAATCAAAACTGCATCTGCACCCAAAGCTAAAGCCTTATATGCATCATATCCACTCATTAAAGACCCATCAGCATAAATCTCCATACCGCTACCAGCTAACGCTTTCTTAATTTCGGGCAAGATTGATAAAGGCGGAATACCAAATGGTACGCGTCCATGGTGATGAGATACTACAATCGCCTTGCAGCCAGCTTGACGCGCCTTAAGTGCATCCGAAACTGACAGCACTCCTTTAGCAATAAATGGTAAATTGGTACTTTCAGCATAATGCTTTAAATCTTCCATCGTAATTGGACCTAATGGAATACCATCAACTACATCATATTTACCATTCTTACCTGCAATATGGTCTATGTCGATCCCAACAGCAACGGCACCTTTTTCTTCGGCGAATTTAATTTCATCTAAGATCTTATTGTGATCCGCAAATGGCTTAATGATTCGAATAGTATCGCCGCCTTGAGCAACAATCTCACCATATTCTTCATTTGTTTCCATACCGATCCAATTCAGTAAATCCATGTTGCGTGCAGCTATTGCCTTTTCCTGCATTGGTTTTCTAGTTTTATCACTTAATACTTTGTTCAAGTGAGATACAGCGGCTGGCATTAATGGGGATGAATATTTTCTACCTAAGATTGTAGTAGTTAAATCTGGTTCTACCGCATCGATCACGCGCATCTCCACTAAAATGTTATCTAAGAAGACACGATTATGAACATTAGCGTCATCAGCCTTGCCACTAGTTACTGGAATCATTCCTTTAGGACCAGGCCATTCACTTTTGATTTGCACTGTCTCTTCACTCTTATTTTTATCAGGCTCCATCAAAGATGAACCAGAATTAACATCAATAGTTTGGGATGCGCCCGTCACTACATCATTTTGATTGTCTTTATTCATAAAAATCCCCTTTCAAATCACAACGTAACAAGACTGATTTCAAAAATATTATTATTCATCGCCAGATCCCGCGCCATCTTAAAATAAGTCATATTTTTAGGAAACTTAAGGTTGCAAACGCAGATATACACATTTTGCGCATCAATTTGCTTATTAGCATCAACTTTAAAATTAAAATGTTTTACCTGTATTTTATTCTACTTAAAGTACGGCTGTAAAACTTGATCAAGTGTATGACGATCAGTATATTTGAATTCAACCTGCTTATATGTATTTACTTTAACAATTTTACGTAAAATGACTACCACCAGCAAAACAAACGCTCCACCGACAATTGCAATGCAGTAATATCCCATGCCAATTGCTAAACCGATACTTGCAGTAGCCCACAAAGATGTCGCTGTAGTATGTCCCATTACAAAATGGTGAGTAATAACGATGGTGCCTGCGCCGATAAAGCCAATGCTGCCAATCACTTGAGCGATTAGACGGGCTGGATCGACTCCGAGAACGGTTGACAAATCGTGGTAATTTTTAGCGTAATACAGAACCTGATTACAAATTGCTTCTTGTATCAATGCTAAGATACACGCTCCTAGACAAACCAAGATATGCGTTCTAAGGCCAGCTGGATGATTATGCTCTTCTCTATCCAAGCCAACAATTGCCGCAAAAATTGTAGCCATTGATAAACGTAAAATTATTTCTAAAAAATTAAGTTTGAAACTCATCATAATCTGGGGAACTTGGTTCCATACCCAATGGGCAAAAATTATTCTTTCTTACACCTTTATTCAAAAAATAATTAAGAATAGTCAACGAAAGCTATTTTCGAGCAAAATTCTTGCATTTTTTCAAAATAACTATATCTATTTTCTCAGTTAAGAGTATAATCTTTGGTTGTACTATTTTTCACATATTTTTTCTACTGGAGGAGTAAAAAGTATCTACTATGGAACATACTTGGTTAATGAAATATTTCGCTGAATTTTTCGGTACGATTATTTTGGTAGTTTTAGGCAACGGTTCAGTTGCCAATTCAGTATTGCGTGACACTGGAGGTAACAGTCGCGATGGACAAGCCAATGGTGGGTGGCTACTTATCGCATTTGGCTTCGGTTTTGGTGTCATGCTTCCTGCAATGTTGTTCGGTTCAATTTCAGGTAACCACTTGAATCCGGCCGTAACTCTTGCACAAGCATGTGCAGGTGCATTTCCTTGGGATCAAGTTCTGCCATATATCTTGGTGCAAATGCTTGGTGCAATCGTAGGTCAGCTTTTGTTAGTCGCTGTCTACTGGCCATACATTAAGAGAACCGCCAGCGATGACGCTGTTTTTGCCAGCTTTGCGACTGGTGACTCCGCCAACAGTAAGCTGAATGGTTTTATCACTGAATTTGTTGGTACAGCTATTCTTTTATTCGTAGCTGTTGGTTTATACCGTGGCATGTTCTTCAAGCAATCAGAAGATATTGCCAACATCGGTGTTGGTTTCTTAATCACCGCATTGGTTATGGCTGTTGGTGGTCCTACAGGTCCTGCATTAAACCCTGCAAGAGACTTAGGTCCACGTATCGTTTATGCACTTTGCCCATTACCACATAAGGGTTCCGCTCATTGGGACTACGGCTGGGTGCCAGTAGTTGCCCCAATCGCTGGTGGTATCTGTGGTGCATTGTTATACAAGATTGCATTTGGATTATAGAAAAACAAAAGATCGATGATCTTCGTTAAAAAACGGTGATCATCGATCTTTTTATTTAACTTCTTTAGTCGCTTTAGCCTGTTCTTGTTGATACAACATATTGTCATATCTCTTAATAAATGGGAAATATACAAAGAAACTAATTACCAATACTATTGCTTGCCAAATGGCAACTTTCCAACCACCAATAATAAAACCAGAAATAACTGGTGGCGTAGTCCATGGGACCTGCATCCCATTCAAATATGGCAAGACACCTAATTTAATTAACCAATAAGTACAGCCTGCAGAAATAGCTGGCATAATCATAAATGGTACAGCTAACATTGGGTTCATAACAACTGGCAAACCAAAGAGGACAGGTTCATTAATATTAAAGATACCAGGTACAATGGTCAATTTACCTACACTCTTTAATTGCTTGGATTTAGCAAAGAATGTCATGAATACCACTAACCCAATAGTAATTCCGGCACCAGTGACATTAATGAATTGATCAATCAATCCTGAAACAACTATATGACCGCCATGAGCAGCAGTTACATATCCATATTCCTTAAAGATATTAGCATTTTGTAGAGTATTGGCACCGAAGATTGAGCCTACGATACCACCTACCAAGTTGGAACCATGAACACCAAAAATCCAGAAGAATGGAATTAAGAATGCCACTAGCATAATACCACCAAAGGTATCAGACAAACCTTGTAATGGAATCTGAATTGTATGATAAATCCATTGAGTCATTGAAGTACCCATGAACTTTGCAAAGAACATGTATACAAGTAGCCACATAACTGTTAATGCGGAAGCCGGAATCAATGCAACAAAGGAGCTTGCAACTGCAGGTGGAACTTGTTCTGGTAATTTAATAGTGATCTTTTTCTTAACAAACCAGCAGTAAATCCAACCAGTAATTAAACCTACAATAATTGCTGCAATCGTTCCTTGACCACCTAACCAAGTACGGTCAATATAATTAGCTGACAATAAAACTGGAGCTTGCTTAGCAGAAATAACAGTCTTTGTTCCCTGCATAACTGCCGTGGTTGGACTCATAATAATCAAAAAACCAACAAATGAAGTAATACCTGCTGGAATTGGATCTATCCCATCTTTCTTTGCCCAAGTGTAGGCAATACCGATAACACTAAAAACAGAACCGATACCGAAAGTACAGTTGTATGCTTGACTCCAAAACTGAGTTAAGCCATTTTCATTCATCCAGTTGGCAACAGCTGGTAATGGAAATGAAGCTAATAACAAGAATACTGACCCAATCATAATGAATGGCAATGATAATACCATCCCATCTCTTAATGAGAGCATTGGTTTAGTATTAACAAACTTCATTACTGGGGGCAATATATATTTATTGAAGAATTTCCCCATGATAACTCCTCTCTCTTCTTAACTCTTCTTATTCCTTACACTTCTGTATTGTATGCAACCGTTTTCTTAAACTCAATAGTTATCACAGTATTAGGTAAAATTCTATTGTATTGACATGCATTTTATATCTGGAACACCTTGTTCCAAAAATAAATTATTATTCCAAAATATTCGAACCATACCAAAACTCCCATCTTCTCTTACTTACTTGCAAATGATTTCATATAATACAAGTAAGCAATAAATCAAAGGAGTTTTTTTATGACTAGAACTTTAGATAAGAATTTTTTATGGGGTGGCGCCGTTGCTGCCCACCAACTTGAAGGCGCATATCAAGAAGGCGGAAAAGGAATCTCCATCTCTGACATTATGACTCTTGGCGATCGTGATCATCCTCGTGAAATCACTAAAACCATCGAAAAAGATAAATATTATCCTAACCATGTAGGAATCGATTTTTATCACCACTACAAGGAAGATATTAAACTGATGGCAGAGATGGGATTCAAAGCATTTAGAACTTCAATTGCGTGGACACGCATCTTCCCCAATGGCGATGAAGATGCGCCTAATGAAGCAGGACTTAAATTCTATGATGATTTATTTGATGAATTGTTAAAATATGGTATCCAACCCGTTGTCACCCTTTCCCACTTCGAGATGCCTTATCATTTAGTAACTGAATATGGTGGCTGGTCCAACCGCAAATTAATTGATTTCTTTGCTCGCTTTGCTCATGTATGTTTTGAAAGATATCACAACAAAGTTAAGTATTGGATGACCTTTAATGAAATTAACAATCAAGCCAATTATGAAGATATTGGCAATGTGTTAAAAAATTCTGGTCTACTTTTCAAAAAAGGTGACGATAAAGAAAAAATGATGTATCAAGCAGCACACTATGAATTAGTAGCTAGTGCTGAAGCCGTTCAAATCGGACACGCTATTGATCCATCATTACAAATTGGCTGTATGTTGGCCTTTTGCCCTATTTACCCTGCTTCATCTAAACCCGAAGATATTCTTTTTGCCCAGCGTGCAATGGATTCACGTCTTTACTTTGGCGATGTGCATGTTAACGGTGAATATCCAAATTGGTTAAAAGCCTACTTCGATCGTAAGAATTATCACTTAGATATTACTAAAAAAGATTTGCAGATATTGAAAAATGGTACAGTAGATTATATTGCATTCTCCTACTACATGTCCTTCACTGCCAAATACACTGATCACATGGATTATCGTGAATATCAAGATTTAGTTTCCAACCCATATATCAAGACTAATGATTGGGGTTGGGCAATTGATCCAGTTGGTTTGCGCTATGCAATGAACTGGATGACTACCCGCTGGCATAAACCATTGTTTATCGTAGAAAACGGACTTGGTGCTTACGATAAAATGACCGCTGATCATCAAATTCACGATGATTACCGTGTTCAGTACTTCCGTGACCATATTAAGCAGATGGAAAAAGCAGTCATTGATGATGGTGTTGACTTAATCGGCTATTTGCCATGGGGATGCATTGATTTGGTTAGTGCAAGTACCGGTGAAATGAAGAAACGCTATGGCTTTATCTACGTTGATGAAGATGATTATGGTAAAGGCAGCTTCAAGCGCTACCCTAAGGATTCTTTTTACTGGTATAAAAAAGTAATTGCCTCAAATGGTGCGGATTTAGATTAATGAAAAATAAAAGATCGATGATCTTCGTTAAAAAACGTTGATCATCGATCTTTTTTGATATTATTTTAAAATTCAAACAAGCGGTGGTTAATGATAATTCTAAATTCACGATCTTCTTCATCAGCTAAACAACTAGCGACTAATGGTTCATAGCCTCTCTTTTCCTCATCAAACTGATTTCTTTCGGCATCTAGATCTTTAAAGACTTCATCGGGTAACTTATCAACTGGAATTTTGGCTGCTTTTGCTAATTCATCAAAGCTAACTACTACTCCATCTTGTAAAACATCATCATCTTTGCTTTCATTGTATTTCTTTACCAAGAGCTTCATGATGGCCAAAGTTTCTGGTCTTAAGTAATTCAAGGAATCAAAATCAATTACATAATCATCCATTGCATTTCCCATCCTTTCGTGAAAAATTATTTTTCTCACTTTTAGTATGGTATCCTTTTTGAAAATACCCAAGCAATATGAACTTTAATTTAAATTATTCCACGCTGCAGTCCCATAAAAATAGTAATAATCAGTAAATCAGCACTGCCGCCAAGACTATAATTTTTCTCTTTAAAAATGCAATTTAGCTCTAGCATGAATTGTTTACCAGCTCGAGTGCCATAACCACCCAATGCCAAATATTTTTGCGCCTGCTTGTGCGACCAATCAATTACTTCAACATTACCAGCCCTTTTAATCAAATTAGAATCTTCAATCTCACTAACAATCTCCATCAAGGTATCAAGCAAGCGCGTATTCAAGTCGCCACTTGTCTGTGCTAGAAATGGCAATGCGACACTTCTCACCAAAGGGTAGCCTGCCTCTGCTTCTGCTCTAACGCCGCCTTTGCCATATTGCAAAAATTGTCTTTCGCCAGCAGTCTCGCTCTTCTCTCCCAAATCATGCTTAACTAAGCCCCTAGTCATCATCTGAATTACTTCAAACTCATTACCGCCATGTTTTTGACAATATGCACATGCACAGACGAATAAACCTAATGAAAAAACCGCCCCTTTATGCGTATTCACATTATTCGTAGCGGCAAGCATTGCCTTCTCTGCCTTAATCCCAGCTTGTCGCAGCAGTTCAAACATCTGTCTTAAATCTTGTCCAGTAAAGTTAAAACCAATCTCAGCGGCTTGAACAAAATATTTTTCCAAACTTAAGCTACTATCAATGAACATATAGACGTTCATATCGGGATGAGAACCCACATCAGCTGGATCAACCAAGCCAGGCTTAGGATTAGTAACTACTTCATAAAGTAATGCTTTTAATGCATTTTGAGCGATCTCTTCTATTGCCATTTGTCTCTTTCTAATTACTCAAGTATCGATTTTTTAACAAAAAGTGCCGCAAAATCTGATTAAAACGATCTGGTACCTCTGCCATGATATCATGTCCACAATTATCAACCAAAGCCATATTTACGCGATCATTTTGTGTAGTCATCCATTTTGCAAAAAGAAAATTATAATATGGACCTTGAACGGCCGCAATTACATCGATAGGTACTTGGCTATCTTTGACCACCCCACGCCAATCATGGGCAATATGCTCACACAACAAATCAAAATTATCAGATCTACTAAAAGGGTGATCTATTCTAGCATTATTCAGTTTCATCGCTACTCGATTATCTATACCGCGCAAAGTCTCATGCACAGCAGGAACCATTTTAGCTTCTCTTACATAGTTACTTAACGTATAGTTCATAAAACCATATGACCAATCCGAAGTATTCAACATAAAAGGCGTTTGGTCTACGATAACCGCCAGTTTAACTAAATCTGGTGCGGTTTTAATCAAATTAAAAAGTAAACTGCCACCCATTGAATGACCGACAAACACAGCTTGTTTTATGCCTAAACATTGTACCAATTCAATCAAATCATCAGTTAGACGTTGTAAAGTATGATCATTTTTTGTTCTTTGACTCCGACCAAAATTGCGATGATCGTATGTGATCACCTGATATCCCATTTTAGTAAAATAGTCAACCTGCATAGTCCATACTTCTTGATAACCGCCAAAGCCAGCAACAAAAATAATTGGTTTGCCATTACCTTTTATCTGGTAATTAATTTTAATTCCATCATTAGTTACAAAATCCATTTCATCCCTCTTTAATTGCCTGCCATGGATTTTCACTTAAAATTGGACCAGTGACGGTTTTAATTAAAATCTGCTGATCACGTTCCAATGCATATTCTTCCAAAGAAAAGCCATTCTCACCATAAACTACTTGTACATCCGCATGCGTGCCAAATTGATTTAATCTAGCTAAAAATTTTCTTGCTTCAGCTACGTTCATTTTAGGTAAATCGGGCATAATCAAGTCTAAATCACTAGTATGCTCTGGACTTTCTTTGACCATCTTTACACCAGTTGCCATTTCATAAGCAAGTGAACCACTAATTCCCCACTGATAATCAGTTAAAAGTGGTGCAATCTTAACCAGTGCTTGAAAAGCAATTAATTTTTGCCTTTCAATTGGCAAATCACACCAAGACTCATGCTTAATAAAATAATCTGGATGATACTGCTTAACTATACTAGACTTTTTTAAATAGCCAGCCAAGCGTTGATTACGCTCGTAACCGCGCAAGCCTACCGGAATTAAACCATTTTTGAATTGACCACGTCTGACCACTACGATTTTAGCCTTAGACAAAGAATCCTTTGCCCATTCAGGTAAAGGATTCTCTTCTAATATTAAGTCGTCATCATTGGTAAACGTTAATAAATCATGCGGCCAAATATTAGTTATTTTTCCCATTGATCATCAACCATTTCGCGCATCTTAATTGTAGCTTTGCGTCCACTTTCAATTGCAATTGGAGTCTCATAACGGAAGCGCAAGTCAGTTGGTTGATCCTTTGTACTTGCAATAGCTTCATCGATTAATTCATGAACTTCCTTAACTGCATCATCGTTGGCATCCCAAGATGAAACATCATGCACTAGCTTGTATAAAGCA
The DNA here is from genome assembly GCF_002554115.1 of Lactobacillus sp. UMNPBX4. Lineage (NCBI taxonomy): Bacteria > Bacillati > Bacillota > Bacilli > Lactobacillales > Lactobacillaceae > Lactobacillus > Lactobacillus sp. UMNPBX4. Next base: position 11,387 of record NZ_PCZF01000008.1, on the reverse strand, counting down.
CCCAATTTTTCATAATTGAAGATATCGTAAGCCATTGCAGGAACATGTTTAGTAGCTTCTTCAAGTTCGGCAATAGTTCTTTGGGTAATTCTAGCAGCAGATGCCTTAGACATCGCTTGAATAGTGATTGACTTATCAGCTAAGGCGATCATGCGGTTAGATTGCAAACCATGAGCTAAGAAACCACCTGAAACAGCATCCCCAGGAATAAAGTCAATTACTGGGTGGCCAGCTTGACGAGCCTTAGCATAAGCAGCAGCACTAGAAGCTAATCCAATGTGAATTCCAATTAATTCTTCTTTGTAACCATAAGCCTGACTTGGTACATCTACAATCAAAATGATTGGACGCTTAACCTCTTTATCCTTGTCTTCTTCAACAATCTTATTAACGATCTTAGAGATGACAAATCCTTCTTGCAAGCCCACTTCACCATTACGTACGCGTGGGAAGCGATTATTCTTGTCTGGCACGATAGCAATATATTCTTTGCCATCAACTTCAGCTGCTAAAACTGTTGGATATTCTGACTTAGCATTTTTAATGCCAGTTAATTTTTCAAACCATAAACGACCGCGGCTCTTATCACCTGGTGTATCGCTAGATACAGCACTTGGAATTTCATGCTTTTCAGCTTTTGTTTCGTTGAAAATCTTGCGATATTCTTCAGTAGTTAATGGCTTTGAAAAATCGATCTTATCAAGCAAAGTTAAATAGAAATCAGCCTTATCAGTTCTGTGAGCATCCTTCTTTTGATCGATTGCTTCAGAAATCGCATTCTTAATAGTTTCAACATCATCTTCAACTAATTCATCAGCAATGCCAGTCTTAACTCTTTGACGAGTACCCAAAGTATTCCAAATTAAGTCCTTATCGCTAGAGTCAAATTCACGTACGCCTGCTTCTTGTTCGATAACTTCCGGTCCGTTCAAGGCAACTCTAGCCTTCTTGGTAGTAATTAGGTATGACAAAACGGCACTAGTGATTGACATACCACCAAAACTACCAACTCTACCCGGCACCAAACCAATTACAGGAACATATTTCTTCAACGCGATAACTGAATTTTGAATTTCAGAAATTGACAAAAGGCCATAATTTGCTTCTTGAAGACGTACACCACCAGTATCCAAAATAATGATTGGATAGATAGTCTTACCATTCTTATTGTCATCTAAGGCTTCTTCTAAAGCAGCAACGATCTTGGCACCGGAAACTTCACCAATACCACCACCTTGGAATTTACCTTCAATGGAAATCACGACAACATTTTTGCCATTCAAGGTACCTTTAACTAAGATAACCCCATCATCACTTTCGGGCACAATCTTCTGTGGCTCAAGGTGAGGCGAAATCATATCATATTCTGGACCAACTAATTCGCGACCAGAGTTTTCATCAACTAATGCAAATGCACGCTGACGACCATTTAATTCAACAAAACTATTTTTCATCTTTCAAAGCCTCCATTGCTTGAGTCAAACGCAAGTTAACAACACCAGGGGTTGCACCAAAATCGTGAACAATAAACTTACCGTTTAATGGATAACGAGCAAAGAAACGATCGAGCACATTTTGCCAAACTTTTTCAAAGCCATCGCTACCAGTAGTGATATCTAATGTTGTCTTTTCCCCATCTGCTGGGTAAACCAAGATTTCTAAGTCACCGGAGGCTACCACACCAACGTGGGCAAATTTCTTTACGGGTGTAGAATTTTGATATTCAAAGTGTAATTTTTCCATTATTCTTTCCTCCTCAATTATGACCAAGATCTAAATTTTGCAGGTGGATTGTAAAGGCCATGGGACCATTCAACAATATCATCCATAGTTTGAGCTGCAAGAAGTGAACGCTTAGCATCTTCACGGCGTACGCCTAAGTCTTCTGGCAATGCGACAATGCCCTTTTCACGCAGCTTCTTTACTTCTTCTGGATTTGAACGTAAACCAACAGGAGTTACACCAGCAATTGCTTCAATTGCGGCTTTTCTTTCTTCCATGCTGTCGGTCTTGTAAAGATATGCGATACCTTCTTCAGTGACGATATGCGTGGTATCTTCTGAATAAATCATGATTGGCACGTTAGCCAACTTAGCTTCTTTTCTAACTTCTTCAGCATCCAAGTGATCAACAAAGACTGGCTTCTTATTTGCACCAAAGGTTTCAACCATTTGAACAACCAATTTTTGACCCTTAGCCAATGGATCATCATCTGGCTTTAAGCTTTGCCAAGCTGGAGTTGAGTGACGACGACCAGTCGGGTTAGAACCCATGTTAGGTGCACCACCAAAGCCTGACAAACGACCATTAGTAACAGTTGAAGAGTTACCCCATTGGTCAATTTGCAAAGTAGAACCAACGAACATATCAAGTGCATATTGACCAGCAACCTGACCTAAAGCACGATTAGAACGCATGGTACCATCTTTACCAACAAAGAAAATGTCTGGACGAGCGGCAATATATTTTTCCATCCCGACTTCGCCACCAAATGAGTGGATTGATTGAACCCAACCACTTTCAATTGCTGGAATTAAAGTTGGAGTTGGATTCAATTCCCAATTGCGGCAGATCTTGCCCTTGAGTCCTAATTGTTCACCATATGTTGGCAATAGAAGTTCGATTGCAGAAGTGTTAAAGCCAACACCGTGATTTAAGGTTTGAACATGATGCTTAGCATAGATTCCTTTAATTGCCATCATCCCCATCAAAATTTGTAATTCGGTGATTGCTTGTGGATCACGAGTAAACAAAGGCTCCAATTGATATGGCTTATCAGCTGGAATAATGACATCGACCCAGTCGCTAGGAATATCAACACGTGGTAATTTATCAACAACTTCGTTTGCTTGCACGATCACGATTCCATCATGAAAGGCTGCGGCTTCCACAATCGTTGGCGTTTCTTCTGTATTAAAACCAGTGTAAAGATTACCTTCACGGTCAACCTTATCTGCAGCTACTAAAACAACGTTTGGAATTAAGTCAATGAACAAACGACCAAACAACTCAAGGTAAGTATGAATGTCACCAACAGTCATCGTACCATCAGCAATCATTTGTGATACACGAGTACTTTGTGGGCCAGCAAACGAGAAGTCCATCTTTGAAGCAATGCCTAAGTCAAAGATATCAAGATGTTCAGGACGTGAAATACTAGACATAATCATATGTAGATCATGAACACGTTCTGGATCAACCTTGGTTAAGGCATCTGACAAGAATGATGCTTGCTTTTGGTTATCTCCCTCAAGCACTACCTTGTCGCCTGGTTTAATCAAAGTATTCAACACTTCAACAACATCTTCAGTTTTAGCAAATTTGCCGTTCAATAATGAACTGGCACTTGCTAAACGTGTATTTTTCGCATCCCGATGAGTATGCCAATTCTTTTCTTCTACCATTATTTCTTCTCCCATTTATTAAATAAATAATCTGCATCATCAACCGACATTGTCGATAACGTAACCATATGTAATTGATCCGTCTTTGCTTTTAGTAGTTTGGTAAAAGCTGTTCCAGGTGAAAATTCGGAGCTAACATCAGGTTGATATTCAAGAGCAACCTGCATCATCGTTTCCCAAAGTACTGGGTAAATTACGTTGTTGCCTAAATCATATTTGATATCTTTTAAGCTCCTTACTGCGTGACCATTGTAATTAGCTAAATATATGCAACTAGGTTGATGCAAATTAAGCTGAGCAATAAAAGTATTCAGCTGATCAGCTGTCTTTTGCATTAGCGGCGAATGCGATGGGTTAGGCACATGCAGCAATTTTGCTTTTGATGCACCGTTTTCTTTAGCCAATGCTAGAACTTGCTTAATCGCACTGAGTTTCCCAGAAATAGTATTCTGCATTTCTGAGTTTTGATTAGAAATATAAACTGGATTGGTATCTGAATGAACTTCAGCAACTAACTTTTTTACTTCTGGACGGCTCAAGCCAACTACAACACCCATGCCGTAGCCTTCTAGATAACATTCCTGCATCAACTTAGCTCTAAGAGCTACTAACTTGAAAACATCTTCTTTATTTATGACACCAGCTGCATAAGCTGCCGCAAATATGCCTAAAGAATGTCCTGCAACTAAAGTCGGCTGCCAGCCTAACTTTTTCAATTGATCGACTTGATCAATCTGCAAAAGCAAAATACTTAGCTGAATTTGAACTGAATCTTGATAGCCCTCAGCAGTATCCAGTAGCTTGACATTGGTCCATTTTTCTACCTGCTCTTTCAGTTGAGGATCGACTTTGTCAAGCATGCCCGGATTTTGACCACCTTGACCCGGAAATAACCATAAGTTTCGCAAAATAATCACCTCTTTGGATCTCACATTTTTTAGTTTAAAACGTTTGAATGACAATTTATAATATATAAATAGAATAATACTTAACCAAATAGTTATGAATTGAGCGAGTAAAATGAATCTAACTACATTAAAATACTTTATTTCGGTAGCTTCCCTTGGATCAATCACCGAAGCTGCAAAGGAAGCCTATGTCAGTCAATCTGCCGTCAGCAAAACTATTAAACAATTAGAGGACGAAATCGGTGTGAAATTATTTGATCGTGAAGGCAGAACGATCAAGCTAAATCAACAAGGAAAATTGTTTTATTCTTATGTTTCCGACAGTTTAAATTTGCTTGATCGCGGGATTAAAGCAGTGCAAGGTTCTAAAAATATCGATCAAAGCCCTTTGAATGTCTTATTTACTGTTGCTTCGCCTTTAATTTCTAAAATAATTTTGTGCATGCAGGAAGTTTTACCCAATATCAGCTTGAATATTCATCAGAAAAATAGTTTTGCCAAAGATCTAGAACAATTTGACTTTATTATTTCTACTGCCAAGATCCCCAACTTTAATAGCATCCCCATCACCACTGAAGAATTGCTGATCGGTGCCAAAAAAGGCATTCTTCCTAACAAGGATTTCATTGAACTAAAAGATTTAGAAAAATATATCTTTGTCGGTCTTGATAAAGAAACCGAGCTGCAACAAACTATCGATCAATTTTTAATGGCTCACAAAATCAAACTAAATTATCAATATCAATCTGATGAACCAGCGACGGTGCGGCAGTTAATTGCAAGCGGAATTGGGATCGGTTTTATCCCAGCTATTAGTTGGCAGGACTTTGAAACTCAAAATATCACTAAGGCTCATATTTATCCAGAAGCTCCTCAACGCACGATTTATTTAAATTCGCCTCATCATAATTTAACTGATACCCAGCGGTTGTTTAGCAATGAAATTGCCAATGTTTTCTTGCAAGAAATAGATGCTGCAACAAAATAATTATGAATTTAAACCGTTGCTTTTTTTAAAAAATACCGTTAAATTAAACTTGAACTTCTTTTGGATCTCACAATTCAAAAGAAAAGAGAGATTTTTATGAAAAAATATCAGTTTAACAGCTCTAGTGCAGCTGATATTGGTAATTATTTGAAAGTTTTCGCCTGTACGGCTGTGATATCGCAGCCAATTATGTCGATGATCATGGGTACCGGGCAGCCCACTCATGTGCAGGACGTTTTTGGCGTTTTTTATAATTTAGTGAAATATACGGCACCGGCCTTTATCTTTGGTATTTTGTACACTACCATTCGGACTAATGATGAAAAAGGCAGTTTCTCATATGCCAAACATATGCGAGCTAACTGGTCTAATCTGTTTGTACCAACTATTTGGTGGACATTGATTTACCTTTTTGGGATGCCATGGGTGCAACAAGTCAATCATTTTAATAGCATCGGTTCATTTTACTGGCAATTTATTAATGGTAATGCGGCACCACACCTTTGGTACAACACGATGATGTTGCAATTCATTATCCTAATGCCACTTTTTTGGGCACTAAGCCGTTTTGTTGGTCATAACTTAACACGCGGAATTTGGGTTGCAATCATTACTTTTGTGCTATACTTCGCCTGGCTGTGGTTATATGACTACTACGTTTTCCACGGCGTGCATGAACATGATTGGTATCTGCTTGATCGCGTGTTCATTTCATTCTTTATCTATGGTGTGTACGGGATGTTAGCTTGGCAACTGCGAGGTTATTACAACCAGCTAGTCACTAAGTTATGGTGGCTGATCTCAATTTTGTTCATCGGTTGCTTCATTTGGACTAACATCGAATTACAAAAATTTGGTCATCCCATCAACTTTAACAATGCACCATACTACAAGCCATCAATGACCTTGTACTGTTTAGCAGTTATTGCACTAATCTCTGCATTTTGTTTGCACCAAGTTAGAAAAAATTCACGGGCTAGTTTAAACGTCTTTCACTTTTTAGCTACTTATGCTTATCGAGCATACTTATCCAATGTCTTTTGGAATCAACTAGTCTGGCGCGGACTTAACATGCAATATCACGCAATCTATCATCCAATCTTGACTTTGTTTGGCACCTGGATTTTAACGTGGATCCTGTCTTTCACTTCCGCATATTGCTTGCATGTCTGGTGGATGAAAGCAAAAAGTTTAATTTTAAGATAAAAAAGAAGTTACTCACGCGGAGTAACCTCTTTTGCTTTATTCTTCAATTCCATATAATTCTGCAGCTTCCAGCAAAAAATCTTTCATGAATGGTAATGAAAATGTGACCTTACCATATCCTGTATCTACGATTACTTGACTGTCCATCAATCTTTGGCGATATTGAGAAATATAATTGGAACTCTTTTTCATTTGTTCACGAATATAACTTATTTCCACAATATTCTTAGGGCAATTAGCCATAATAAATAAGAATTTCCTATCTGTTGGCGACAATTCAGATAGTATCTTAGTATAAGCATTACGAAAAAGATCATTTTTAAATAATGGGATAGATTTCTCCACACTTTCTTCCGTAACCTTATTATCAGAATTTTGCCAGACATAATATCCCAGATCTTGAAATGCATAAGCATATCCCTTAGTCAGTTTGGTTATTTTCATTAGAGTATTATTATCGATTTCTTTGTTTCCTCTCTCAAAGGCTTTTTGATAGCGATATTTAATGTCAAAAAGATCAAGCGGACCTAATGGCACGCGCCCACTTCTCAGAAGAAAAGTTAAGACATCATTATTTTGCAGTTCAGAAACATTTTTAGGTACCCCCGTCATCATAATATTAATAGGGTACTCCTTTAGCACCATTATCTGATAAATAGAAGCCAAATTAACAATTTCAGGAGTTTCTTTAACTTCATCTATTGCAATCAATAGAGATTGATCATGCTTTTTTAATACTTTTAACATTTCTTCTAATAAAACTTGATAAGTAGACTGAGGATTAGAAACATGCACTTCAAGTTCAAAACCAAATGCTGAGAACTTCACCCCATCAATCCTATCTAGTGCTTTTTTAATTGTATTATTAGCTTCCTGATAAATACTCTGAATTAAGGTGGCAAGCAAATCATTAGTCATAGCTAAATAGATAACGAGCCAATTATTCTTCTGTTCTAATGTGGAGGTTATATCAGCTAACAAAGAAGTTTTTCCTACGCCACGCATCCCATAAATCATTGAAGTTTGATAAGGACCTGTTCCACTTTCAAGTGATTGGACTATATCTTCTACTATTTTCTGTCGCCCTAAATATATTTTTGGTACCTTACCAAAGTTAGGATCAAAAGGATTATTCATGTTAGTCATTATTTTAATCCACCTACTTTTATATCTTTTTAGTTCTTGAAATTTATTTTAGATCTCTTTAGATCTTCTGTCTATTTTTAGATCTCTTTAGATCTTATAAAATTTCTTTTAAGATAAAAAAGAAGCTACTCATGTGGAGTAACTTCTTTTATTTAAATCTTTGGTTTTTATAATTTTATTTAAAATTTACGGTAATTAAGCTTTCTTAGCATTCTTTTGTTCTTCGGCAACAGCCTTATTATCGGCAATCTTGAAGAATGGGAACCAAATCAAAGTACTTAAGACTACTACAACCATAGCGATGATAAAGAATGGAATACCACCTGAGAAGAATGCTTGAACAACACCAGGCATAGTCCATGGTAATTGAATAAATGGGTTAACAGTAGCATGGAACAAATCAATCAATCCCCAACTTACCAAACCATTAATGATAGGTTCAAACAGCATTGGTAAGAAGAAAACAGGGTTTAACATAATTGGCATCCCGAATACCAATGGTTCATTAATATTGAACAATGCTGGTACTCCGGCCAATTTTAACATTTGTTTGTAGCGATCAGATTTTGCTCTAAACATAGAAATAATTAAACCGATTGTAGCACCCTACCACCAAAAGCACTGTTTAAAATGACAGAAAGCATTGCCATGGTGACGTATGGCATTGGTTGACCAGCCTTAAATGCATTCTGGTTAACAATACCGTTAGCAATGATAATTGGCATTACAATACCATAAACCATGTTAGGGTGAATACCAAAGAACCATAAAACATTAGCCAAGGTGTAAATAGCAATAATACTAATTGGAGAAGCAGTAAATGTCTGAAGTGGTGTTTGAACCAATTTAGTAACACAATCAAAGATGTTACCAAATGCAGTATAACTAAATGCTCCTCTAATTAAAGTCATTAATACCAAAATAATTCCGGCAATTAATGATGGCTAAAGTGAAGCTGAAACATTAGGTGGAACACTGTCAGGCAATTTAATTACGATATTCTTTTTATTGAGGAATACGTAAAGCATCCCGACAACCCAACCAACAAGAATAGCAACAACCATACCAGATGAACCAAGGTAATTGGTACCAAATGCTGTCACTTGAGTCAACTTAGCGTGCGGCCCAAAGGCCACGGCACAAGCGGTAATCATCGTCCCGATCCCCATCATGAAGCCGAGTTTTTCTTTAGGTACTTCAGCTAAGATAATGTTGTACATCAGCGGCAAGCCTATACCGGTACCGATTCCTTGCAAGACTCGATCCACTAACAAAAGGTCAAACCATGGAGTAACGATATCAATCAGCAAACCCACTATGAATAACGAAACTCCTAGAATAAAAATACTTTTAGTAGGAATTCGCAATCTAATCTGAGAACTAATCGGTACAATCGTCGCAATCACTAGCAACACCAAGGTGTTAACCCATTGAACTTGATCGGTAGTAATCGCAAAATCTCTGGTCAAGATTGGAAAAGTAACTGTCGTTGCCGTTTCGTCAAGGATTCCCAAAAACGAGAGCATCCCTGCGGATAAAATCGCCATCACCAAACGTGGCGTAACTTTTTTAGTCATTGTTCATCTTCTTTTCTTTAACAGGCAAGCGAATAATCGTTTTTAAATTTTCCACCTTCGTGCGCTGAGGATTTGATAAGTAAATTTCATGATGACGCCGCTTATCCGAAAAATCTAATTTCAAATTATTTTCAGTAATAAATTGATGCATCTTGTCGATTGTAGCTGGCTCATCATCATAACTGCCATGATGCATGATTTGCACGCATTTTCCTTCAGTCAAAGTAAGTAATTTAACTGGTGAAAAATCCAACCCCTTCTTAACTGCAGCTTCTTTTTTAGTCCAAGTCAAAACATCATCTGTCACAAAATCAGGCATCCGAATGTAGGAAATGAAATTGAACTTTTCTTTGTGAGCATAATCAATACCTTCAACGCCATCTTGCCACCAAAAGCCTTCAAGCGGTGGAACCACGAAGTCGAAATAATCTTTAATCTGATGTGAGCCTTTTTTACTCATTTTAATTGTATAGGCTAGACTATACAACAATTGTAGATCCTGCTTGTATTCTCCGCCCTCTTGATTGGGATCACCTTGACCTTGAACAGCTAGATATTGCATCTGCGGAACATCAACCAATTCAGGCTTCTTGCCCGAACGATAGAATTTTTTTCTTCTTTTTTAAAATCGTAAGCCATATTCTGCCTCTATAGTTGATGAAATTTAACTGTCTTATTCTTAAGTGAAATTTTCTTCACTTTAAAGCCATAATCAGGCAGTTCTTTCTTATAACGTAAAAATGAATGGTCGATTGGTAGACCCGCTGCTTTTTAAACCTCATCAAATGAGAGCTAAAAGTCGCCAGTTTTGTTGTTTTTAATATATTGCCATAATTGATCGTATTTACTCATATCTATATCTTCACTTTCTTTAAGCTAAATGTTCTAAATTATATTTTTCCACAAACTCTGCAAAAAATGGCAGTGCCAGTTGAACTACTCCTCTTTCAGGTGAAGTAATCAACTGATCATCTAGCAAGCGTGCGCGATATACTGAAATATAGTTAATCGGTTTATGCAAAATATCTTGCAATTGCTTTGTTGTCACCCAATTGGTTCCAGCTTTAATCATCGCATTAATAAAGTCACGATCGGTTTTAGAAATGTCCATATACATTCTTTCATAAGCATTTCTGAATAAATCTTTTTTAGTGGCCTCTATTGTCTGCTTTAAAACCTCCTCATCTAGCTGCAAATACTCTTGACTAAAACGCCAGGCATAGTAACCAATAGTTTGAAAAGCATAAGCGTAGCCTTTTACCGCACGACTCATTTCATCTAATACCATGAAGTCAATTTCACGTTTACCTTTAGTAAATGCCTTCTCATAGCTAGCGGTTATTGTTTCCTCATCTAACGGAGATAAGTAAATCCGATTGCTACGCAATAAAAAAGTAAGAGTATTATCATTCTGTACTTCAGAAATTCTGCTTGGTAATCCTGTCATTAATAATGAAATATCATATTCATCACCAATTAAAGTTTGATATTCTGATCCAAAGGCTCGCACATCATCACTAATTTCAATTTCATCAATGCCAATCAAAATAGATTTGCCTTGCTTTTTTAAGCGACTCAATAAAATAGAAATATATTCATCATAATCAATTTGCTGAGATTCTTGTAATGCTTGCCAGGTAATACCATTGCCCATAATATTTAAGCTTTTAACATTCTTTAATAAATCAACTAATGAAAGCCCTGCTGCTCGTTGAAGACCATGCATTAATTGGAATAATAGATTACCTTGCCCATTGTTTAAACGAATGAATATCCAATTGTCTAATTTCTCTAAAGACCTTTGAACATTTAAAAGAAAAACAGTTTTTCCCGATCCTCTCGTTCCATACACCAAAGACGTTTGATATTTAGCATCATGTGTTTGCAGTCCTGTCAAATAATCGGTTAATGCTTCTTGTTGATCAATGATAATTTTAGGAAAACGTCCAAAACTAGGCATAAACGGATTTAACATTTTTTCTTCCATAAGATTCCTTTTTATAGAGTTTTTATAATCAAAATTTACGTTTTATAGAGTTTTTATAATTATTATCTTTTATTTTATACTTCTTTTATAATTAACTCAATTTCTCACTCTGGCCAGTAAGTGTCAATGTTTTTGCGGTAGCCTTTAAACCATTAGTCTAACCTTAATTTC
>NZ_PCZF01000089.1:0-2399 GCF_002554115.1 Lactobacillus sp. UMNPBX4 | reverse complement strand
GAATGGACTTTTTATTTTTTATCAAGTGTTCAATTTAATTTTACAATCGGCGAAATTGATATTCTTTACCTTTTGTTTTAATTAATGCGTTAAATAATCTGTCCAATTATGTTTTCGATCTCGATTATCCGCCATTACGCCTTCTAAATCATGAGGCTTGTACGGTTCTTCCAGATATGCCACTTCATCAGAGGTTAAATCTAATTGCAATGCTTTTTCCATTGCATCTAGATGATGGGCCTTAGTTGCACCAACAATTGGTGCTGTCACTTTTGTCTTTAGCCAAGCTAGTGATATAGCAGCCATAGGGACATCATGTTTTTTAGCTAATTCTTCAACTCGATCAATAATTGGTCGATCAATTTCAACAGTCTTACCATATTTTTCCTTAGCAGAAAAAGTATCTTGTTTTCTTCGTGCAGTCTCAGTACCGAAGGGATGAGCTAATCGTCCACTAGCTAAGGGACTATATGGTGTTAATCCTAAATTGTTTTCATGAGCAAAAGTAAATAATTCTCGTTCATCTTCACGATAGATCAAGTTATAGTGATATTGAATTGAAACAAATTGTGGATAATCATGTTCTTTCATATATGCATTCATCTGTGCAATTTGCCATGCATATGCATTTGAGATTCCGATGTAACGTGCTTTGCCTTGCTTCACTACTTCGTTTAGCCCTTCAGCAATTTCCTCCATTGGAGTCAGCCAATCCCAAATGTGGTAAATATAAAGATCTACGTAATCCATTTGTAAGTTTTCTAGACTTTGGTCTAGTGAATTGACTACATGTTCTTTACCTGAGATCCCCTTCTTCATTTCTTCAGGTAGTCTTGTTGCAAACTTGGTGGCAACAACAACTTGATCCCTGTCAGCTAGTTTATTTAAAGCTGTACCTAAAATTCTTTCGCTAGCACCCGCTTGATATGCCGGAGCCGTATCAAAGAAATTCACTTCTAAATCCAAAGCATGAGCAATCACTTGATCAGCTTGTTCTTGTCCCACGGTCCATGAACGATCATTTACGCTCTTACCGCTTCCCTTACCAAATCCCATACAGCCAAGTGCAAATTGAGAAACTTTTAAATCTGAATTACCTAATTGATTATATTTCATTTTAAGTCACTTTCCATTAACTAAAACTTAACTTACTTCTATCATAGGGAAAGTGACTATCTATGTGAAATATTAATTGATTATTTTGCAGTATAACTTTTTTGCATGTATATTACTCTTAATTGATTTTAAAAAAATATTAGAAGTATTTTCGAAAATAAGACAAAAGAGGTCAAGATCTCAATGATCCTGGCCTCTTCTTTATTTATATTCAAATTTTTAATTAACGATAGTCCTTAAGAAAGTCCATCATCTTATCATAATCTGCATCATGCTTAGCATCATATGCATCTTCAACTTTAACAACCTTGTTGTTTTCAGTAATGATTCGATATTCACGCAAGTCATTCTTTTCGTTAGCAACTACAGTAATTTCACCCTTACCTGGAGTTGAATACAAGGTTGGGTTAAGTACTTCATTTAATTTATCTGATAATTGTTGGTTAAAAGCAATTTGATTCATTTTAATATATCTCTTTTCTTAAAACATTTCCAACAACGTTAGTATAACATTAAGTAGTGTGCTTTACCATAAATAGTAAAGAAATTTACTAAATAAACGTATGCGTTTTACTTAGATTTCAGGTGCGGCCATCAGCCATAACCAATAGCAAGACATCATTATAATGCCTAAAAAAGCAATTAAAGTAATAAATTTTTCAAAAAATCCTCCTACTTTATAACGAAAGATTGAATGATGTCTTCTCTTTTTAACAAATGGAGCCCACCAATCTACTCCCTGCTTACTAAAACTATCTTCAACTAAATGCAAAAAATAGCCTAAAATCAAGCCTAGCCAAATACTGCCCCACCAATTTGGCAACTGCCAAGATCGAAATTCAATGGGAATAAAATGATTCATTAAGAAATACAAACCAATGGAGAAAACTAACCAGCCTAAAAATGAATGAGTCACACCACGATGACGTAGAAACAAACTAAAATTGATTGGAGATTTACGACTAGTCGTGCTGTTATATTCATCAATATCAGGTAAAGACGCACCCACACCAGTAGCCAATAAAATTATTAAATTAGATGCTGGATCTGCGATAAATGTGTTGCTAGCAATTAATCCCAGCTCAACAAGCGCGATGCTGCATAAACGATGCGAGCGCGTCAGCATTTTAGTCACCTCTTCATTAGAACATATATTCATATTGTACCATACAAAAATAAGAGATGACAGCATTCAATCTGTAAGAAAAAACACACTATCATGGTAATACAATGTCATTAAGTTAAGACATTGACAAATTGAAAAGAGTCGAATCGTTGTGATT
>NZ_PCZF01000088.1:0-2474 GCF_002554115.1 Lactobacillus sp. UMNPBX4 | reverse complement strand
ATTAGATAAAATCTATCAAACAGCGTAAGTGTTCAATTTATTATTGCAATTTACGATTTTTAATTTTTTAGCAGGCCAGCAGCTTTTTACATATTCAACTTCATGTCCGTTGCTCTTCAGTTGAACATATTCAGCATTGTGAAAGCCATGGAACTTGTGGTTGCCAGCCTTTTCACAGATATACCGACTCATGCTATCGCCATGACCGACTACTAAAATATTTTCGCCGTCTTTGGCATCCCGCAAGATCAAATTAATTCCGCGCTCCATTCGTTCAACCACTTCACGATTATCTTCCATTGAACCGGATCTAAACTTCATAAGCGGCCACCAAAAGTTTTTCTTAGCTTCAAATGGTCCATAATTTTTCTCTTTTAAATCCTTCAAACGTTCATAATCCATTTCAGGACCAACAATAATTTCTAGCGTATCACTAGCGCGCTCCTGCGTTGAACAATAAGCCTTATCAAATACTATTTGCTTTTTCTTAAAATAATCACGCAAAGCTTCAGACTGCTTAATACCTAACTTAGTTAAAGCAGAGTCACAGCTACCTTGCATTCTTTGTTGGGCATTGAATAATGTCTGTCCATGTCGTACTAAATATAAATTTATCGCCATTTAAATTTGTTTCAAACCCTCCGCAGGCCATACATACTTATCCAAATGAACATTTTTACCATCAACTGACAACTTAACAATAGAAGCATTGGCAAAACCAGCAAAGTTAGGATCAGCAACATCTCTTACATATTTGGCCAAAATGTCACCATGGCCAACAATCAATGCAGTTTCGCCATCGTTGATGTTGTCTAAAATTTCCACAACTGCACGATGCATTCTATTAACAACATCTTCGTCCTTTTCCATAGTTGGATCAACATTAGGATTATTGTAATTCCAAGGAAGCAAAAATTCATCTCGACCTTCAAAAATACCGTAACATTTTTCACGCAAATCCTTTAATCGCTTATATGGCATTTGATGATCTGTAGCAATCTCCAAAGTGTCACAAGCACGTTCTTGGGTTGATGAAAAAGCCTTGTCAAAATGAATATTATTTTTTTGGAAGTAGTCGCGTGCCATCTCTACTTGACGAATTCCCATCTCATTTAATGGAGAATCACACCTTCCTTGCACCTTGTGATAATAATTAAAATATGTCTGTCCGTGTCGCAGTAAATATAAAGTTTTTTTCATTGCTTCCTCCGTAGTATTTTTTATCTATCATATCAAAAAAGCACGCTTAATACGTGCTTAATTTAACTTTTACGGCCTAAAGTTGGTGTTGTACTTTTCACTTCCCACAATAAAAGTTGGAACGCTAATGAAGTGCATTGAATAAATCTTGCCCGTCTTAGAAATACTAAAGCCATAATAATTATGATCGCCATCATGACTTGATCCTTGAGTATTGAACAAGTCACCTGCATGTTCCCATTCGCGGTACAAAGACTTGTTTTTACGCTCATCTTCACCAGATCCGGCAAAACCAAAAATCATTTGTTTTAAGCCAAAGTAAACGTTGCGCTTCATTTCACCCATTGGCATAGTAGTTTTATTAATAGTAAAGCCGGCCATATCTTCTACATAGTTATCATCTAGTTCAAGACCATGCTTTTGACAAGCTTTAACAATACCTTCCACATAATGTCCTTGATCTTTAATGCTACGGCCGTGTTCTTCATATTCATTAGCAATATCATCAGCTAATTCTTGCGTGCCAGTGCTATAAATCCAAGGTTCAAGACCTAATTGTTCACGAGCACTATTAATTACTCTTAACGAAAAATCAGCTAATTCATGTTGTTCACTTGCAGAAAGCTTGTCTGGATTGATAAGTCTTTTATCGCTTGCAGTTTCACCTGTGGCAACGCGTGAGAAATTATTTTCTTCCATGCCCTTCATCGAAGCGGCAATGAATTCTTCACTTGGGTGGCCTTTATATGCTTCTAATAGTTCAGAACGTGTATAACCACTTGGCAACTTAATAACGGCTTGACTATATCTTTCAACCGTCTTCTTCACCAATTTGGCATTCTTAGCTAAAATCCAATGTGAGTTATTACCAATTTTATAAGCTAAATGCTTTTTCTTGCCAATTTTTAGATATTTCTTAGCAGAATAAGAATATGTTCTGCTTGTATAAGCGTAATATTTAGATTTTTTACCACGATTGGTATAAAGACGTACTTTCTTATTTCCTTTTACTCGCAGTTTGCCTTTGCTGGCTGCTTGCACTACTTGAGGATGAGTTTGCGTAAGCATGCCAACTGGTCCCATTAAACAGACACTAGTGAGCAATGTCACCATCATTTTCTTTTTCATAATTGTCCTCACTTTCTAGGCACTGTCATCATTATAGTTTTATTATATCGTAGTCTTTTAAATTACAAAAAAGACACCCCTCCGAATCTGGCAATGTCATTAAGTTAAGACATTGACAAATTGAAAAGAGTCGAATCGTTGTGATT
>NZ_PCZF01000087.1:0-2632 GCF_002554115.1 Lactobacillus sp. UMNPBX4 | reverse complement strand
AAAAACCACGATTTAGTAGTTGCCGAGGAACTAAGAAGCAGAAATCTGTTAAAGAATCATGCCTTGTCTCAAGCCATTTCTGATGTTGGCTGGCGTAGTTTCCTGAACATGCTGGCTTATAAGGCAGATCTATATGGCAAAGAATTTCTAACAATTGATCCTAAGT
Organism: Lactobacillus sp. UMNPBX4; assembly: GCF_002554115.1. Lineage (NCBI taxonomy): Bacteria > Bacillati > Bacillota > Bacilli > Lactobacillales > Lactobacillaceae > Lactobacillus > Lactobacillus sp. UMNPBX4. The sequence goes on along the minus strand of NZ_PCZF01000087.1, from coordinate 2,466 downwards.
ACACCACCCAAAGATGCCATCAATGTGGCAGTATTATGGGGCAAAACGGTTATAAGAAATTAACCCTTAAGGATCGGGAATGGACTTGTCCAATCTGTCGAACGCACCATATTCGTGATTGGAATGCGGCCGTGAACATCTTAGAAAAAGGATTAGGCAAGTGGCAGAATCCTAAAATAAAAGAGGCAGCCTAGAAAGGCTGCAGTCCGCTAGCAACTCACGGACTCAAAAGGCTTTGGTAATTAGACGACCTCTATCGGCAATAGTCAAAAGATTACTGCTGGTAAGTCAAGTCCGTATCTAAGCAAGTTGGTGTTCTGGTTGGCGCAAGCTAACGATCCACTAAGCCCTAGACTTCAGTCTAGGGTAGTTGACGTACTTATCACTAGGTGCCATAGTAGAATCATTACTGTAGTCATTTGAATTGATGAAAGTTCTGACGTTATTGTTCTTAACTCCCCCAGTCGTCTCACCAGTAGTCATTAAATAATTACCATTAACAGCAATTACATCTGCCACTTTCACATAACGATTGCGACCAAGCTTGTAATATTCGTGTCCTTTGATCTTGTAATAAGGGATGCGCTTTTTCTTATTATTTTCATAAAAGTAATATTTACCGTTTTTAGTTGATTTAACTTTGCCAGTATAAGCTAAAGTTTGACCACGTTTAATCTTAGTAGATAGTTGCTTTCCTTTTGCATTATACAAATAGCCATTGTTAATGACTGTGATCCAATTTTTGCCAGAAATTTGTTTAACATAGTCAGATGATAATAAGCCACTATTACCTAAATTGTATTGCAGTTCACCAAAATAATAGCTGCCTGGATCAAACGGTTTGTACTTAGGTGTACCATATACTTTAAAACTTTCCCCTTTTTAACCGGGTGTCTCTTGCCGTTAGCAAAATAACTAGCGTAAGTTTGAGTTACCTTGATTTTGCCACTAACAGACTGTCTTGCAGCGTAAACTATATTAGTTTTAGGAAGACTAACTACGCCCGTTACTGGCGCAACAGCTAAAAGCGCTGCAGTAACACTGATTGTAAATTTTCTGTTTAATTTCATTTTGAGCTCCTTTCATAATCAAACAAATATTAACAATTTTGCTAGTTCATCTATTACAATAAGATCAACACACTTTTATGGAGGTATTAGATGAAATACGATTTTTCAGAATTGATTGATCGTCATGGCAAAGACGCGATGGCCGTTGATGCAGTAGGAAAATTACCTGGTTTTGCACCATCAAAACCAAAAGAAGGCTTTGATACAATCCCGATGTGGGTGGCCGATATGAACTTCCCTACGGCTAAATCAATTCAAGAAGCAATTATTAAACGTGCCCAGCTTCCCCTCTTTGGTTATTTCCAACCAAGCGACGCCTACTACCAGGCAATCATTGATTGGCACAAACGTATCAGGTTTAACTAAAGAAGATATTGGCTACGAAAACGGCGTACTTGGCGGCGTCGTTTCTGCCTTAAAAGTTTTTGCGGCACCAGGCGACAAAGTTTTACTTCATTCGCCAACCTATATGGGCTTTACTAACGCTGTCCTAAGCAACGGTTATCAAATCGTCCACTCACCTTTAATTAAAGATGAAAATGGTACTTGGCGAATGAACTATGAGGATATGGATAAAAAGATTAAGAAAAATCAAATTCATGTTGCGATTTTCTGTAATCCTCATAATCCAACTGGTCGTGTCTGGACTAAAGAAGAAATCACTAAGGCAATGGAAGTTTACGAGAGAAATAATGTCTGGGTAATTTCTGACGAAATCTGGTCTGACTTAATGATGAATGATCATCATTACACTCCTACCCAATCAGTTAGCGAATGGGCTAAAGAGCACACTGCTGCTTTCTACGCTCCATCTAAGACTTTTAACCTTGCAGGTTTAATTGGCAGTTACAGCGTTATTTACAATAAGCCTATCCGTGAACGAATCCAAAGCGTGGGTAAAAAGACTTTTTACAATAGTATGAATGTCTTTTCAGAACATGCTTTAATTGGTGCTTACAGCGACGAAGGAAATAATTGGCTTAATCAACTTTTACCAGTTCTTTCTCAAAATGTAAATCTAGCTTACGATTATGTAACTAAGCATTTCGATGGAGTTTCAACCTTTAAGACCGAAGGAACTTACATGATGTTCCTCGATTGCACGGATTGGCTTAAAGAACATGATAAAACGCAAACTGAGTTACTTGAACGTGGTTGGGATTACGGCATCGGCTGGCAAGATGGTGGACTATTTCAAGGTCCAACTTCAATTAGATTAAACTTAGCTTCACCAACTTCTCGCATCGAAGATGCATTTAAACGCATGGACAAATATGTTTTTAATGCAGAATGGTAAGAACGACAAAATTAAAAGGCAAAGAATATTCAAATTGATATTCTCGTAAATTGCAATAATAAATTGAACACTTTTAATCAAGCTGCTTGATAGATTAGA
>NZ_PCZF01000086.1:0-2720 GCF_002554115.1 Lactobacillus sp. UMNPBX4 | reverse complement strand
GAATTTAAGCAAATATTGGAACAGAAGATGGTCAAAAGACCAATTTTCTTTGTTCAAAAATAAAAATAGACAGAAAAAGACGGTCAAGCAACTCAAATTAAGAGTTGGATTGATCGTCTTTCAGTATCTAAGGGTTAGTTTTTTCCCAGACACTTTTCTTTTGGCAAAAAAAGATCAATCACCTGCAAATATGCAAAATGATTGATCTAAAGTCTATCTATATAAATATGCATTCATCATGTTAAAAATTATTTATTTGCTTTGATCTAAAAGAATTAGTCCTTTACAACGTCCTTAATGTTCAACCATTGGCTCTTGTTAATCTTAACAATCTTCTTGCCATTAGTCTTCTTAACTGCTTTAGCAGTGAAGGTTGAACCCATTGAAATTTTCTTAGCAGTCTTCTTACCGTTAGCATTTAAAACGTTAACTTTTTGATTCTTGGTGTCTTTTACAACAACGAAGATCTTGTCGCCTTTCTTGATTGAAGAGTTAGTAGGAGCAACTTCTGAAACACCTAACTTTGGAGCAGTAAAGCTAGCAGCTTCACTAACTGAAGCACCGACACCCATCATACTAATTGAAGCAACTACAACTGAAACAACTTTAACAATTTTCTTTGAGTCTAACATAATGAATACCTCTATTTTCTAAATCACTTTAACTTGTTGGAACTTTTCGTTCCCTCATTCCTCACATCTTTATTATATAACACAAGTTATATAATGCAAGAGCAAAATAAGACTTTTTTAAAAAGAAAATAGATGGCGAAAAAGCTTGCTATAATAACATTTGTTCCAAGTTTTGACTGGAAAAAGAGCAAAAATAAAAAACAAAAATTTTTGTTATCATTACAAAAAAGACCCGAATCACTTAGATTCGAGTCTAAAAACCTTATAAAACTACTTTTTCTTTTTAATTTCTTTTTTAGCAGTTTTGCTCTTCTTTGTTTCCTTCTTAGCAGTCTTCTTTTCTGGCGCTTCATATTCACGCACAACTGTCAGCTTTTCAATGATTGCTTCTACTAGTTGATCTACCACCTTATCAGCATCTTTTTCAACTTCTTCTTCAGTTGCCAATTGATCAATTCTAAAATGCGAAACATTAACATAATCAGACCGCGTTTCAAAATAAACATTAAGCGGATATTCTTGCCCTTCCTCAAAAAAATTGACAATCTTCTTATAATTGCTGTAAGGCAAGTTGATGATATTAGTCTCTAAAGCAAACGTTACCGGACGCTGACCTGTCACTGCCAGCTGAGTTTGCACTAATGAATCATGCTTGAACGCAGCAGCGACTTCCTTAATCATCTTCTCTGCATAAGGCTTGATCTTGCTCTTAGATTTGCTAATATCGCTATATTTTACTGTTTCAAGATCTTGAATGTAATCTTGATTTTCAATTTTATTATTTAAATCTTCTAAATTAATCTTCAAAATAAACTTTCCTTTTTGTTAATTCTACTCACTAACATACTACAAAAAATTTTTTTGTCATCACTTTTTAGAATTCATAATAAGATTTTGCTAGAATAGTACTCATGAAAAATAAAAAAATTAATTTAAAGTACTTATTTTTAATTATTCCAATTGGATTAATATTAGTGCTTAGTCTAACTTACCTTGCCAACAAAAATCAAATTGATGACGAGATTAATTGGATGACGATGAAAGAGAAACAAAAGCTCAATGTTCCTCTAGAAAATCAGCTCCCCGACCTGCCTAACGGCTGCGAGGTAACTAGTTTATCCATGCTTATGAACTATTATGGCATCAAAGTTACTAAAAATGAACTAGCACAGAACATTCAACACGTCGATTCTTTTACCGACAATGGCCGTTATCGCGGTAATCCTAATCAGGGCTTTGTCGGTCATATGACTGTAGCAAATGCCGGCTGGTGCGTTTATAATGGTCCGCTTTATAACGTTGCACGTAAATACACCAACCACATCGTTAATGCTTCCGGCAGTAATTTCCTGAAAATATTAAAACTGGTTTCCGATGGTAATCCCGTTTTAATTATTACTACTACAACCTTTAGCCGCGTCAACAATATGCAAACGTGGGAAACTAACTCAGGTAAGGTGAACGTTACACCATCATCACATGCTTGTGTAATTACAGGTTACAACAAGAAAAAGAAGGTTGTCTACCTTAACAATCCTTATGGATGTCAACTACCCTAGACTGAAGTCTAGGGCTTAGTGGCTCGTTAGCTTACGCTAACCAGAACACCAACTTGCTTAGATACGGACTTGACTTACCAGCAATAATCTTTTGGCTATTGCCGATAGAGGTCGTCTAATTACCAAAGCCTTTTGAGTCCGTGAGTTGCTAGCGGACTGCAGCCCCGAATAAGGTTGCTTCTTTTATTTTAGGATTCTGCCACTTGCCTAATCCTTTTTCTAGAATATTCACTGCCGCATTCCAATCGCGAATATGGTGCGTCTGACAGATTGGGCACGTCCATTCCCGATCCTTAAGGGTTAATTTCTTATAGCTATTTTGTCCCATAATACTGCCACATTGATGGCATCTTTGGGTGGTGTACTTAGGATCAATTGTTAGAAATTCTTTGCCATATAGATCTGCCTTATAAGCCAGCATGTTCAGGAAACTACGCCAACCAACATCAGAAATGGCTTGAGACAAGGCATGATTCTTTAACAGATTTCTGCTTCTTAGTTCCTCGGCAACTACTAAATCGTGGTTTTT
>NZ_PCZF01000085.1:0-2779 GCF_002554115.1 Lactobacillus sp. UMNPBX4 | reverse complement strand
TTGAACGACTACTCCGTCGAGTAATCATCCAACACTAGATTAGTATGTTTTGTTTCCCGAGAAATTTGCGTAGGCCACGTATTTCTGCTAGAATACTTAACAATCAAGTTATCTATATATCGTCGAAATAAGGTCGACAGTATCTACCCTGAGCCATAAATTCAGGACTATAGGTATCAGACGTCATAATTTTATTAAGGACATCTTTTACCCATGACTTTGGGTAAGCTATGTCTTTTTTCTTTTTGTTTTTATTTTGGAGGCGCAATGGATTTTTTAAATAAAGTCTTTCATTTAGAAGAAGCTAACACTAACGTTAAACGCGAATTAATTGCCGCATTAACTACGTTTGTCAGCCTTTCCTACATCTTGTTTGTTAACCCTAATATTTTACACGCAGCTGGTATTCCTAAAGGCGCAGCCTTCACTGTAACGGCCATCGCTACAGCAATTGGTTGTTTCCTGATGGGCTTTATTGCAAACTACCCTATTGCTTTAGCACCAACATTGGGTAGTGGTGCTTTCTTTGCCTACAACGTTTGTGTAGGGATGAAGATTTCTTGGGAAACTGCATTAGCTGCCGTTCTTGTAGCTTCTGTTTTATTCATTTTGATTACGATTTTCAAATTGCGTGAAATCGTAGTTGATGCCATTCCTCAAGACATGAAATACGCAATTTCTGCTGGTATCGGCTTGTTCATCGCCTTTATCGGTTTAAAAAATGGCCAAATTATCGTTAACAGCGATTCAACTTTAGTTGCGTTAGGTAAATTCAGTAATCCTGCTGTATGGATCACTTTATTCGGTTTAGTCCTAACTGTAGTCTTGATGGCATTGAATGTTCCTGGCTCAATCTTTATCGGAATGATCGTGACTGCCATTTTTGGTATGATCATTGGTCAAATTCCATTGCCACACGGTATTATTTCAGGTGCACCAAGTATCGCGCCTACTTTTGGTCAAGCAGTTTTCCATATTAAAGACATCAATACAGCTCAGCTTTGGATGGTTGTTTTGACCTTCTTATTGGTAACTTTCTTTGATACTGCTGGCACTTTAATCGGAATGACTGAACAAGCTGGTATGGTTGATAAAAATGGTAAGATTCCACGGATCGGTCGTGCGTTCTTAGCCGATTCAACTGCCATGGTTGAAGGTGCTGTCTTCGGTACCGCTCCACTTGGTACTTCTGTAGAATCAAGTGCCGGCATCGCTATGGGTGGTCGTACTGGTTTAACTGCTATTTTTGTTGGTATCTTCTTCTTAATCAGTATGATTTTCAGTCCGCTTCTTCAGGTTATTCCAACTACAGTTACAGCACCTGCCTTGATTATTGTTGGTGTGTTAATGGCAAGCAATTTAAAGAAAATCGATTGGGATAAATTTGAAATTGCCGTTCCTGCATTCTTGACAGTTGTAGGGATGCCACTTACTTACAGTATTTCTGATGGTTTAGCATTAGGCTTGATTGCTTACCCTATTACGATGATTGCTTCTAAGCGCTACAAGGAAGTAACGCCAATGATGTATATCCTGTTTGTGGTATTTATCATATTTTTCTTGGTAACGAATTTATAGAAAAATGAAAAGACGGTTAACTATTATTGGTTATCCGTCTTTTTTGGTATGATAACTATATTAAGTTTCACATGAAACAGAGTTATGGGATCAAATTATTAAAATTGACTGTTTTATCGAGATTTAAACTCAATCTTAATAACTTTTTTGCCTTTACTAAACTTCTTCATTGAATGTAAATTTAAAAGCGATTGCGGAATCACATCAGAGTTAATACGATCTATTAGTGTTAAAGCTAATATTTCTTTATTAGTTCTTAATACATAATCAAAAGACAGTAGTAGATATTTATAACCACGTGTTACTCTAACATTTTTACCAATCAGCTCTTTAAATTGCAGTAAAACTTGCAACTTTTGAAAAGTTGTCCCATCTTTTTTTATATAAATACTGTTCTCATCAATGTTCTTATTTAGTGCATCCGTAAAAAAAGAAGCAGCTCCTTTTCATATTTTATGCCACATAAATGCATGAAATTTGATCTCCTAGCTTTTACTTTTAGGCAAAGATTATCGGTTTAATAGATCACATTTTGGTTAACAAAATATTTATTAAAAAAGTAAGCTGCATTATATATTGCACCATAATAACGATTTAGTCTTAAATGCTCTTTATAATTTAATCTTTTATATCCCTTTACATTTTTCATAATTCCTCCAAAAAAAATGAGTTCACAAAAAATTTGCGAACTCATATATGGTCGGTTTAGTTTCGGTGTCTGCCACCAATAGGCCCTTACGTCCTACATGAAATATCAGATTGACCATGAGCCGACCGCTCATTCAGATATTTGAACATATATTTTACAAGTAGCTATTTTTTAATCACAACAATAAATTTATAACACGAGGAGAAAACATTATGAAATTAAGCAAAAAAGCACTTTGGATTATCGGTACCTTAATCACCTCGGCAATCGCAGGAATTTTCTTTTATTTAAATATTCATAATAGTTCCGCAACTACCGTTGCAGTAATTCTAGCTGGAGTGGCATTGTATTTTCTTTTTGAAACTGGACAGTTATATAAGAATATTTGGATTAAGATTTTAGTATATTTAATTGATGCCGTTTGGATCGCGTTTGTATTATTAATAATCAGCTTATTTATTCATTAATTTGGAAAGATTTTGACAATCTTTCTTTTTCGTAAATTGCAATAATAACTTGAACACTTTTGTTTAGGCTGTTTGATAGATGCGA
>NZ_PCZF01000084.1:0-3197 GCF_002554115.1 Lactobacillus sp. UMNPBX4 | reverse complement strand
TCAAAGAGCTAGTACATTGAAAACTGAATATAATCCAAGCAAAAAACCGAGACAATCAAAGAGAACAGATTGCAAGGCGACCGAGAAGAGAATTCTTGAGTAAGGTCAAGTAGAAAAGGGCGCACGGTGAATGCCTAGGCACTAAAAGCCGATGAAGGACGTGACGAACTACGAAAAGCTTCGGGGAGCGGTAAGTACGCAGAGATCCGGAGATGTCCGAATGGGGGAACCCAATGCAGCGATGCATTATTGATTGATGAATAGATAGTCAATCAAAGGAATACGCAGTGAACTGAAACATCTAAGTAGCTGCAGGAAGAGAAAGAAAGATCGATTTCCTTAGTAGCGGCGAGCGAAGAGGAAAGAGCCCAAACCAAGTGATTTATCATTTGGGGTTGTAGGACTGCGACGTGGTAGCGTGAGTGATAGCAGAATTATCTGGGAAGGTAAGCCAGAGAGGGTGAGAGCCCCGTACGTGAAATTGCAAGCGCGCCTAGCAGAATCCTGAGTAGGCCGGGACACGAGGAATCCCGGTTGAAACCGCGAGGACCATCTCGCAAGGCTAAATACTAATTAGTGACCGATAGTGAACCAGTACCGTGAGGGAAAGGTGAAAAGAACCCCGGAAGGGGAGTGAAAGAGAACCTGAAACCGTGTGTCTACAAGTAGTCAAAGCACATTAAAGTGCAATGGCGTGCCTTTTGTAGAATGAACCGGCGAGTTACGTTATCTAGCGAGGTTAAGTCAGAAAAGACGGAGCCGGAGCGAAAGCGAGTCTGAAGAGGGCGAGAAGTTAGGTGACGTAGACCCGAAACCAAGTGACCTACCCATGACCAGGCTGAAGGCGTGGTAAAACGCGCTGGAGGGCCGAACCCACGTAAGTTAAAAATTGCGGGGATGAGTTGTGGGTAGCGGTGAAATTCCAAACGAACTTGGAGATAGCTGGTTCTCTCCGAAATAGCTTTAGGGCTAGCCTCGTGGAGAGGATAATGGAGGTAGAGCTCTGTTTGGACTAGGGGCCCGTCAGGGGTTACTGAATCCAGATAAACTACGAATTCCAGATATCTATACACGGGAGTCAGACTGCGAGTGATAAGATCCGTAGTCGAAAGGGAAACAGCCCAGATCACCAGTTAAGGTCCCCAAATCTATGCTAAGTGGAAAAGGATGTGGAGTTGCGTAGACAACTAGGACGTTGGCTCAGAAGCAGCCATCATTCAAAGAGTGCGTAATAGCTCACTAGTCGAGTGGCGCTGCGCCGAAAATTTACCGGGGCTAAGCATAGTACCGAAACTGTGGATGTACGTAAGTACGTGGTAGGAGAGCGTTCTAAGTGCGGCGAAGGTTAACCGAGAGGATAATTGGAGCGCTTAGAAGTGAGAATGCCGGTATGAGTAGCGAAAGATAGGTGAGAATCCTATCCGCCGAAAGACTAAGGTTTCCTGGGGCAGGCTCGTCCGCCCAGGGTAAGTCGGGACCTAAGGCAAGGCCGAGAGGCGTAGTCGATGGATAACAGGTAGAGATTCCTGTACTGTGTTCAATCGTTATGAGCAATGGAGGGACGCAGGAGGCGAAACACGCATCGCGATGGAACGATGTTCAAGCGACAAGTGCGGTTAAGAGTCAAATGCTTCTAACCAGCAACACGAGTCGTGATGAGGAGCGAAGTAAAAGTAGCGAAGGTGTGGTAGTCACACTGCCAAGAAAAGCTTCTAGCCAGAGAGAACATACCCGTACCGCAAACCGACACAGGTAGTCGAGTGGAGAACACTAAGGTGAGCGAGAGAACTCTCGTTAAGGAACTCGGCAAAATGACCCCGTAACTTCGGAAGAAGGGGTGCTGGCCATGAGAATGGTTAGCCGCAGTGAATAGGCCCAAACAACTGTTTATCAAAAACACAGGTCTCTGCAAAATCGTAAGATGACGTATAGAGGCTGACACCTGCCCGGTGCTGGAAGGTTAAGAGGAGAGCTTAGCGCAAGCGAAGGTTTGAATTGAAGCCCCAGTAAACGGCGGCCGTAACTATAACGGTCCTAAGGTAGCGAAATTCCTTGTCGGGTAAGTTCCGACCTGCACGAAAGGTGTAATGATTTGGGCACTGTCTCAACGAGAGACTCGGTGAAATTATAATACCCGTGAAGATGCGGGTTACCCGCGACAGGACGGAAAGACCCCATGGAGCTTCACTGTAGCTTGATATTGAGTATCTTTTAAACATGTACAGGATAGGTAGGAGCCAAGGAAGGCAGGACGCTAGTTTTGCTGGAGGCAATGTTGGGATACTACCCTTGTTTGAAGGATGCTCTAACCTCGACCTGTAAGCCAGGCCAGGGACAGTGTCAGGTGGGCAGTTTGACTGGGGCGGTCGCCTCCTAAAGTGTAACGGAGGCGCTCAAAGGTTCCCTCAGAATGGTTGGAAATCATTCGCAGAGTGTAAAGGTATAAGGGAGCTTGACTGCGAGAGAGACAACTCGAGCAGGTAGGAAACTAGGACTTAGTGATCTGGTGGTACCGTATGGAAGGGCCATCACTCAACGGATAAAAGCTACCCTGGGGATAACAGGCTTATCTCCCCCAAGAGTTCACATCGACGGGGAGGTTTGGCACCTCGATGTCGGCTCGTCGCATCCTGGGGCTGAAGTCGGTCCCAAGGGTTGGGCTGTTCGCCCATTAAAGCGGCACGCGAGCTGGGTTCAGAACGTCGTGAGACAGTTCGGTCCCTATCCGTCGTGGGCGTAGGAAATTTGAGAGGAGCTGTCCTTAGTACGAGAGGACCGGGATGGACGCACCGCTGGTGTACCAGTTGTTCCGCCAGGAGCATCGCTGGGTAGCTATGTGCGGAAGGGATAAGCGCTGAAAGCATCTAAGTGCGAAGCCCCCCTCAAGATGAGATTTCCTTTGCGTAAGCAGTAAGACACCTCAAAGACGATGAGGTAGATAGGCTGGGAGTGGAAGTTCTGTGAAGAATGGAGCGGACCAGTACTAATCAGTCGAGGACTTGACCAAAGGCCAAGCGATCTGGAGAAGGTTTTTTGCGAGAGATTATGTTTAGTTTTGAGTGTAAAAGCTCAAAAGAGTACGGTGGCGAAAGCAAGAAGGATACACCTGTTCCCATGCCGAACACAGAAGTTAAGCTTCTTAACGCCGAAAGTAGTTGGTGGGCAACTGCCTGCGAGGAAAGGAAGCTGCCGTGCTC
>NZ_PCZF01000083.1:0-3341 GCF_002554115.1 Lactobacillus sp. UMNPBX4 | reverse complement strand
TAGGAAATCATCGTTCTTTTTTCCTGTCTGAGAATTAGTTTTTTCCCAGACACTTTTTAGTAGAATTAGACCAAATGAGGTGAAAAAATGTCGAATGTGATGCGGGATGCAATCTTAAATGGTTTTTATGATGAAAAGATTTTAGGGAATAATTTTTTTAGTCCCAAACTTTTAGCGAATGAGCAAGATGAAAAAATATGGCTAACTTTGCGAGAGGAATTATATCACTGTCAAAGTTTTACTTGGACTGTAGCCTTTATTACGCAGGATATGCTCGTACCATTAAAAGTCGTTTTAGCTGATTTAGCAGCTAAAGGCGTGGGCGGAACAATAATTACTAGCAATTATTTAAATTTCAATAACCCACGCGTATTTGAAGAGTTGGCAAAAATTCCTAACTTAAAAGTGAAAATTGCGGATGAGGCGGGTTTTCATGTTAAGGGCTATTTATTTGAACACGAAGATTATCAAACACTTGTAATTGGTAGTGCTAATTTTACCCGTTCAGCCATGCTTAGCAATTATGAATGGGCATTAAAAGCTAGCTCGCGCAACCAAGCCGATTTAACTAAGCAATTAGCGCAGAAAATTTCTAGATTGGAAGATAGTAGTTTTGATCTTAACGCTCAATGGCTAGCTGATTATAAGAATAACTGGCAGCCCGCACCGGTTGCGTATCTAACCAAATCAAAAACAAAAATTGTCCCTAATAAGATGCAGCAAGCAGCGCTCAGAAATTTACAGGGCCTAGTAGATAATGGCGAAAAAAGAGGCCTCGTTGTTTCGGCGACAGGTACAGGGAAAACGTATTTAGGTGCTTTTGCGGTTAAAGATTTTAAACCGAAAAGATTTTTATATGTTGTGCACCGCGAGCAAATCGCTAAAAAGTCGCTTGCAAGTTTTTATCATGTAATTGGTGGAAAAAAGCAGGATTATGGCTTGCTCAGTGGAAATAAGCATGATAAGAATAAAAAATATTTATTTGCGACGATTCAAACTTTATCTCAACCGGATATGCTAAAAAGCTTTGATCCAAATGAATTCGATTATATTTTAATCGACGAAGCGCATAGAGCAGCTGCACCAAGCTATCAAAAGATTTTGCAATATTTTAAGCCGCAATTTTTATTAGGTATGACGGCTACGCCTGAACGAACCGATGAACAAAATGTGTATCAAATTTTCGATTATAATTTGGCCTACGATATTCGGTTGCGGGATGCATTAGAAGATAAGATGCTGACGCCATTTCATTATGTCGGTGTACAAGATTATGAGTTAAACGGCCAATCAATTGATGAAACAACTGATTTACGCTATTTAGTATCAGAAGATCGCGTAAATTATGTTTTGAAAGAAATTGATTATTATGGCTATTGCGGCGATCAAGCCAAGGGACTCGTTTTTTGCAGTAGAAAAGAGGAAGCACGCGAATTAGCTGACCTTTTCTCAGAGAAAGACCATCCTGCTGTCGCTTTAACCAATGAAGACAGCGAAAGTACCCGTAATAAAATTGTGCAAAAATTAGTTACTGGTGAAATTGAATATATCGTGGCAGTAGACTTATTTAACGAGGGGATTGATATTCCTGCTTTGAACCAAATCATTATGCTGCGCAATACTGAATCAAGTATTGTTTTTATCCAGCAATTAGGTCGAGGATTAAGAAAATATCCTGGTAAAGAATTCGTGACAGTTCTGGATTTTATCGGTAATTATAAGAATAATTACATGATTCCAATTGCCCTTAATCACGATACAAGTCGCGATAAGGATCAAGCCAAAAGAGAGGCGCGGTTACCTCACTTTATTGATGTTTCTACGATTAACTTTAGTAAAGTTGCATCTGAAAAGATTTTAGCTTCACTAGATCAAATAAAGTTAGACAATATGCGGGAATTGCGGCAGAGTTATCAAAGCTTGAAGAATAAATTGGGTCGCATTCCTTTATTGCATGATTTTGCTCAATATGGTTCAGTTTCGCCAATGGTTTTTGCTAATAATCGCGGACTTGATAATTACGCCGCATTTTTAATTAAAATGGGTGAAGCAGTAAAGCTAAATAATTATGAAAATGCAGTTCTAAGTTTTTTAACTAAAGAGCTTTTGAATGGCAAGCGAGCTCATGAACTAATTTTGTTGCAGATGCTATTGAAGCAGAAACAGGTCAACCAGGAAGACTTTGTCTCAGAATTACGCAAAAAGGAAATCTATGTAAATAAAGCAGTTTTGAATTCGATAGACGATATATTATCGCTTGATTTTTTTGATGTTAAGCAAGGTAAAACTACTAAGAAGGCGCAATATGGTGATCAACCCGTGGTAGTTCATAGCAGTTTGTTTGATTATGAATTAAATCAGGAATTATTAAATGCTTTAACTCAAAATAAATGGTTCAAAGATCTGTTTAAAGATGCAATTGAAACAGGTTTGCTATTAAGTACTAATTATGACCAGCAAAAGCAATTTACTTTATACCAACAATATGATCGAAAAGATGCTTGCAGATTATTGAATTGGCCTCGGGATGTTTCTGCACCGATGTATGGTTATCGTGTAGGTGATCATGATACGCCGATTTTTATTACTTATCGAAAAGATGATCAAGAAAAGCGGAATGCTTTATATCACAATACTTTAGAAAATGGACGTAGCTTACGTTGGTATACAAGAGTGCCACGACATTTGGATTCAGAAGAAGTGCAGCGATTGTTGAAGACACCAGACATGCATATCCATGTTTTTGTTAAAAGAAGCGATGCCGATGGCAAGCAGTTCTTCTATTTAGGTGAGGCACAAATTCAATCTGATTCGGTTAAGGAAGAATTATTAGGACCAAAAAAGAAGCCTGCCGTAGGGATGAATTTATTGTTGAAGCGGCCGTTAAAAACGAGTATGTCAGAACTTTTATTTGAATAATAAACGCCGATTGTAAAATCAAATTGAACACTTTAGAAAAATAAAAAGTCCATTTGGACCTGTTTGATAAAATGTAATTACCACAAAACATTTAGAAACGAGGTCACAAATGGACTCTTTACATTCTATCATGCCTGAGCATCAAAAGGGAAAGCATTTATCATTTGAACAACGGGTTATTATTCAAACTCGCTTGAAGGATGGCTGCTCTATCAGAGCTATCGCTCGTGAGTTGTGCTGTTCGCCTTCTACAATCAGTTACGAAGTTAGACGAGGCACTGTTACTCTTTATCGTGGCAAACAGAAGCGTTACAAGGCTGATCATGGTCAAAGTGTTTATCAGACTAACCGACGCCACTGTGGTCGTAAATCAGACTTCTTGAAGAAATCTGACTTTATCAAGTATGTCAATAAGCATTTCT